>JBMFXK010000298.1:0-3976 GCA_049964315.1 Clostridia bacterium
CTTCGCCCCCCCGAAAAGGGCCCCCTGGAAAATTTTATGTGCGGACAGTCAGTTTAGTAACTTGGCTGACGTGGGATGGCGGCTCAAGGAAGCAGGGCCATGGTTATGGACGTCACCTCGCGAAGAGGTGGCCCCCCAGCAGCCGACAGCGAGCTTCGTACATCAAATATGCGCAGACGAAGTCTCCTACACGTATCCTTCTCGATCGGAACCCGCGTTGCACGGAGTCTCCGTGTGCTTCCACCGGGCGCAACTCGTAGCAATCGTCGGCCACAACGGTGCCGGGAAGACGACCCTGGTTCGATGTCTGCTGGGACAATTGAGTCCGTCCACGGGACGTATAACGGTGGACGGCGAGCCACTTGTAGTGGGCCCTAGTTGGAGAAACCTCGTCGCATATGTTCCCCAACGGCTAACACCCCTCGATGTAACCATTCGGCAATATGTCACCTTGGGCGCTGATGTACCTGAAGATGACCTCCAAAACGCTTTAGAGAGAGTCGGCGCCGAGTGGGCTTTACCTGTATTGGACATGCGGCTCGGGTTTACGGCCCATTCGGGAACCCAAATTTCTACCGGTCAACGGCAACTCTTGGGGCTGGCGCGCGTCCTCCTACGACCCTCCGTAAGGCTCATCATTTTGGACGAGCCGTATACGGGATTGGATACGTCCCATGTGACCCGTTTGTTGGAGTGTTGCCGAGACTTAAGCAGGGATCGCCTCGTCCTCATCGTCGCTCACCGAGATCGCATCGCGGAAGCCGCCGATTACGTGGTGTGGATGGACGAAGGGCACGTTCGTGCACAAGGTCCAGCGGCGTCTCTTCAGTCCTTATGCGAATACCGTACGTTTTGGGCATCCTCGACAGATGTCGCGCCAGCTAGCTCCTTAGCACGCGGCACCAACCCATGCCCTGGCGGTGCTCCATCCGGCAACGTTGGGTGACCAGAGACAGGTGGTGGTGAGGATGGAAGGCCAATTAACGTTGATTGGGATCCTCCTGCTTATTCAGTTGGCCGTCATTTCAATTGCGTGGGGTTTTGTCCGGAGGGTTCCTCATCATCATCTGGGTCAACGAGATCACCGGGGGGAACTCTTTTGGCTGAAGGCGTTGGAATCAACTGCAACGGATAGTCGACAGCCAGAGGTAATGGGATATTTCTTCGTAGATCCTGAATGCCCCGTTTGTGAGGACGTACTTAGCGAGTGGAGACACGTAGCCCATACAGAGGTCATACCAACGGCCCTGGTCGGAGTAGGCAACAAGAGCACCGTGTTGGAACGCTACGGCGCTATGGCCGAAGATCTGGGATGGCCCTTGTTTGCTTGTGCCCAGCCCCGCACCATCGGTGTGTCTCAGGTTCCTTGGCTTATAGTGGTGGACTCTCAGAGCCGGATCACACACTACCACTCCGCAGCAAATGTTCAACGCGTGAAACGGACACTGTCCGGCGCTTTCGAATGGACCCCAATGGCCTAAGCCGCTGTCCGTCCGATTGCACCAGTGGTAGGCAGACGTGGTGCAAGTTCCGTGAACGGGCAGCACGAAACGGGGCCGCTACAGTCAGAGACCGAGGCGTAGCGCCAAGACTAGGTTATGTCCACAACTCCGTTGGGGTCGTTCCCGGTTGGCAAGAGATCTTCAAGGTGTTGGGTGGTGTCGCTGTCGAATATGTGTCCCAGAACGCGGCGCGTCAGTTTAGCCCGTGTAATAGATAAGCGCTCGGGCGCGGTCGAAGTAGCCGACAAGCAGAGCTGAGTGGGCGACGAGGGTGCCACGTCGCCGGTTCCCTCGCTCTTTCTCGGAAAGAGCTCAATGGTTCCCGGCGGCACCGACCAAGAAAGGCGGCGAGATCCTTGCTCGGAAACCGGCTACCAGCGTTCTGGATGGGCCTCGCGGTCATCGGCATCGCAGCCGGGTCCGTGGCGGGATTCGCAGCGCGCCAGCACACGTACACGGTGCGCCAGTTGACCGCACACTGGAAGGCTCCCTACGACCTGGTGGTGTTTCCCAAGGGCCACTCAACAGGTTCTTCGGGTTTGGTCGATCCGAACGCCCTCGACGTGGGCACGGGGGGCATCACCTTAGTCCAGTATCACCAAATTCAGCACCTCCCCGGTGTCGCGATTGCCGCACCGCTGGCACCGTTAGGCAGTGCCGCCCTGGAGTTGGCCGCCCTCAATTACCCGACCCCGAAGCCCTTGCCCCCCGGCCTGTATCGCGAAGCGGTCCAAGACGTCAATGCCGGCCTCCCCAACGGGCAGCCCCTCACTTTCTATCAGAACGTCACGTCTACGACCACGCCCACATCCGCGGCAAGCCTCCTGAACCAAGGGTTAGCGATGGAAGTCTCCCTCATAGCGGTGAATCCGACGGCGGAAGCAGCGTTGATGGGGTTGCGTCATGCGGTCGTGGCGGGCCATTACTTTACGAAGGCGGAGGACCGCCTCCATCCCGTTACCGTCCCCAACCCTCTCCCCAACCAGCCGAAGACTATCTACCGGGTCCCGCTCTTGCTGACGTCAGTGAGTCCGGAGGCCGGGCACCTTGTTGCCACGATCCAGCGGGTGACGATCCCGACCGCGAATCGTGCGGCGTTAATCCGCCAGTACCCCCAGCTCTTTGGGGAGGGCGGTACCGTCAACCAGACCCCGGCTCTCCGCCAACTCACCGGACATGCGGTTGAACGCGCGTCCATAGCCTACAGTACGCTGTGGCACGACGTCTTGGCGGACCTCTTCCGGTATGGTTCAATGCAACCCCTCGATGGGTATCCGGCCACGGTATCGTCGAAGGCCTTTGGGGTGGGCGCGAGCACCAACTACTACGAGAGTGGGGCGCTCTCCTTGACCCAGACCGCGTCCCCCTATCCGAAGCGTTGGCGCGTCGCGCTGGTCGCCCGTCCTGTGCAGGCCGAGCCTCTGCTCGCGTTTTGGAAGGGCTTCGGGGAGCCGTTTCGTCGTGCCACTGTGGGCGATTCGGTGTATTCTACGGACGCTGTGCCCATCGGGATTTACGATCCCGTGCGACTCCATGTGGCCGATGATCCGTTGACCCACTTGCCCCTCGTGGGTTATCGTCCGGAAACCGGAACGGAAGTGGTGTCGGCCGCGGGAACCGCCCTCAATCCGCTGGTGCAGGTACTCCCGGATGGATCTCCGGAGGGGCTCTGGACGGCACCCCCTGAAGCCTTGGTGCCCCTCTCCACGGTGACTCCGTTGTTGGGACCCGCTCCCATCAGCTCCATCCGTATCAGGGTGTCCGGGGTGCGAGCGTTGGGCTCTGGAGGGGAGGCACGGCTACTAGCCGTGGCCCGCGAAATCACACGCGCGACGGGGCTGCCGGTGACTATCATGCGGGGGACGTCGCCTGAACAGATTCTGCTGCACCCGGGGCACCTGAAGGGATTTGCGCCCATGGGGTGGATCCAGACGGAGTGGGTGCGGCTCGGAGCGAGCGTCGAGATTCTGCGCCAGGTCAGTCTCAGCCAAAGCGTGATGCTCGGTCCGGTCTTGGTAGCCGCCGCCTTATTCGCGGGAGTTAGCGCCTGGCTCGGGCTTGCCGGGGACCGTCGCCGCTGGGCGGTGGCTCTCGCCGTCGGGGTGCCGCCCCGCGTTGTCTGGCAACAACTCGTCCGGCAGGCCGGCATACAAGGACTCGGCGTGGCCGTACTCGCCGTCGCCACCGCCGGGGCCATCGGCCATGGCCCCGCGTTCGTTTTAGCGGCACCCGTGGGCTTAGCCGCAGCCCTCGTGGTCGTCGGGGCCATGGCGCCCGCGGCGCGGATGGTGGCGCGGCAGGATCCGGTCCGGGGCTTAAAACCCGAGCCTCCGGCGGGCATGGCCCGACTCACCGTGGCGACCGGTGCCCAGCTTGGATGGGCGCTGGCGGGGGCGGCGTGGCACCGACTCTGGCTGGCCGTATTGGCGCTGATGGTTCCGGCGGCCGTGACCTACGGTGTCGGGTTGGTGCAG
>JBMFXK010000299.1:0-3959 GCA_049964315.1 Clostridia bacterium
CGGCATTTGGGGCGGGGACGGATTCGTCCTCCAGCGCCTCACCGGGCCTGGCACGGCATGGCTGGCGTTTGGCGGCGACCCGGTCGAGTACCGTCTTGACCGTCATGACTCCCTCAATGTGCATCCGGGCTTCGTGGCCGCTTTTGATGCGCGGATGACGTTCTCGCTGGCCCCGGTGGCGAGCGTCAGCACGATCCTGTTTGGCGAGACCGGTCTGTACATGGCACACCTGCAGGGCCCCGGCCGCGTCATCGTCCAGAGCTGGTCGGTGGCACAACTGGCCGGCGTGCTGGCGCCATTTTTGGAGCCGGGAGCACCCGAGTAAGAGAAAGGGGCGCTACGATGGCGCGCTGGATTGGACAACTCGTCGGCGTGGTCCTGGCCCTGGCCGGGGTCATCTGGCTCGGCCAGGGCATCGGCCTCATCCGCGGCAGCTTCATGACGGGCAGTGCCCTGTGGGCCATCATCGGGGCGTGCTGTCTGGCGGGGGGCGGCTTCGTCCTCTACCGCACGCTCAGGCGTTCGTAGTCGTCCGCGATCACGACCGCCGTCCCAGAATCCGGTAGAGACGGTCCTCCGCCACTGCCAGGGGACTGTGGGCCACGGCGTCCCGCAGCGCCTGAAGCCGGTCTGTTCCCTCCTCCTCACCCCACTCGTTCGCGAAGCTTCCGTCTGACAGGGCCTCGAAGACCTCCTCCAGCCGGCTCCTGACCGCATCGGTGATGTACAGCGGACCGCGCGTCAACTGCCCGTATTGACTGGTGGTGGAATGGAGCGCCATCTGGGCAAAGATGCCCCGCTCGGCGATGGCGGCGCCAACTGCGCCCAGTTCGCCCGAGGCGTACAGTTCAAGCAAAGCCGCCTCCTCCGAGATGCCATGGCGGGTGAGCACCTCGAAGCAAGCCTGCAGGAAGAACGTGAGGGACGCCGCCCAGGTGTGCTCGGAATAGAGATCCAGGATGGCCTCCTCGCGGAACGTGGAGTCCACGGCCACCCCTCCCGGTCCGAGCGCGCCCACCGCCTCACAGTAGGCCAGGGCGGTATCCAGGGCGCCCCGTGAGACGTCCCGGTGCACGCCCACCAGCATCGGAAACCCGCGCCCTGCGACGGCCAGGGAGCGCACGCCGGCCCCCAGCATGCGAGGCGCCGCGAGCACCACGTCAGCATGCGCCCCCACCTCGAGGCGGTCGTAAGCGATGTTGTATCCGCTCGCAAAGACGGCCGTCTGGCCGGCACCAAGACGCCCCACCTCCGCCTGGTAGAGCGGCTGCACCTCATCCGGCAGCAGGATGACCACCACGTCCGCCGAGAGCGCTGCGTCGGGTATGGACTTCACCAGGAATCCGGCGGACCGGGCGCGGTCGGCGTATTCATCTTCGCGGTTTCCCACTACGACCTGATGTCCCCGATCCCGGAGGTTCTGCGCCTGTGCCTCCCCCTGATTCCCGTAACCCAAGACCGCAATGCGGGATCCCTGAAGCGTACGCGTCACATCTGCTGCCAGATAAAGTTGGGCCATGCCTGCACCTCCGCTGGTATGCCTCCTCCCTTCGTGACCGGACCCGGGCTTCCTCCCACGCCTGTCGCATCTGGCTCTGGTAGGATCAGGACATTCAGCAGGACAGCCGTGATCGCGGCAGATGGGCGATGGCGACAGCATATTGAGACGGGGGGATTGCGATGGCCACGGAACATCCCATGCAGCTTGGCATGGTGGGACTGGGGCGGATGGGCGCCAACATCGTCCGGCGCCTCATCCGCGATGGACATGCATGCGTGGTATACGACGTGAATCCAAAGGCGGTGGACGCGCTGGTGGCGGACGGCGCGACCGGCGCCGGGAGTCTTTCCGAGTTCGCCGCCAAGCTTGAGCGGCCACGAGCCGTGTGGGTGATGGTGCCGGCCGGCGAGATTACCGGGAAGACCATCCAAGACGTGGCAGCACATCTCGATCCCGGCGACACCATCATCGACGGAGGCAACTCCTACTACCGCGACGACATCCGGCGCGCTGCCATGCTGAAGGAGCACGGCATCCACTTTGTTGACTGCGGCACCAGCGGCGGCATCTTCGGGCTGGAGCGCGGGTACTGTCTCATGATTGGCGGGGAGCAGGAGGTGGTGACGCGTCTCGAACCGCTGTTTGCCACCATCGCCCCCGGTTTCGAGGCGGCGCCGCGGACCGAGGGCCGGACCGGTCCCATCCAGCCCGCGGAACGCGGATACCTCCACTGCGGCCCTAATGGCGCGGGGCACTTCGTCAAGATGGTGCACAACGGCATCGAGTACGGGATGATGGCCGCATTCGCCGAGGGCTTCAACGTGCTGCATCGGGCCAACGTGGGCAAGGAACAGGTGACGGCCGACGCCGAGACCGCCCCGCTGGAGAATCCCGAGTTCTACCAGTACGACATCGACACCACCGCGGTGGCCGAGGTGTGGCGGCGCGGCAGCGTTGTCGCGTCCTGGCTCCTCGATCTGGCGGCCGCGTCCCTGAGCGAATCCCCCACCCTGGATGATTTTGCGGGGCGCGTCTCCGATTCCGGCGAGGGGCGCTGGACATCGGTCGCCGCCATCGACGAGGGAGTCCCCACCCCGGTCCTGACGACGGCGCTGTACTCCCGGTTCGCCTCACGCGGACTCGACAATTTCGGCAACCGCGTCCTGTCTGCCATGCGAAAGCAGTTTGGCGGGCACGACGAGAAGCACGGCTAGGTTTCCGCGGCAACCTGAAAAGACGTGCCGGCGGCACGTCTTTTGCCGTTTACCAAGCCGCTCTCGCAGGCGTGGCCTTTGGCCTCCTCACGGCTCCCGAGCATTTCCCAGACCTCTACCGGGCCCTCGGGACTTGTCCGATACGCTCGGGAGCCTTCGCTCTACCCGCTGGGGTCCGGGCTGACGCGGCGCGCGTCAGGTGCCGCGAGTGGCAGGCAGGCGCGTGAACGGGTGCTCGAAGCGCGTCATGCGGTAGACGATGAGGCCAGGAAACACGAGCCAGGGCAGATTGGCGAGGAACACGATGAAAAAGTGAGGCGAGGGGGTGCTCCCCGCGAATTCCTCGCCCAGGATTATCAGCACGTTGGTGAACAGCATCGCGGCATAGATCACGGCCGGAAACCGAATCCACTCCCGCCCCTTCCAGAACGCGTAGATGCCCACCAGGTAAAAGGGGCCGAACCCCAGGTCGTCAATCCAGATCGTCATCCTCCACCACATGGCTCGCGCCATGAGATCGGGATCGTAGGTGCGCCCCCACCAGTGAATCAGGTTTACCGCCAGCGGAGGCGGCCAGAAGGGATAGGTAAAGTGATAGGGATTGGCAATCACCAACTGCTCAAGATCCACGACGTAGGTGATGCACAGCAGATTCACCAGAAAGAAGAGGACGATGATGACGTCCAGCCGGCGCAGGGCCAGCGGGACTGCCACGCGGGTCGGCTCACCCCGGACTGCGGGAACTACGGCAGCACCAGGACCTTGCCCACGGCATTGTTCTCCACCGCGTCATGCGCCCGGGCCACCTGTTCCAGCGGGAACCGCTGGAACGGAAGCGGGGAAAGCCGTCCGTCTCCGAGCGCCGAGGCCACCCATGCCACCGACGCTTCCAGCGCCGCTCGGGGAATCCCGTACACCAGCACATACTGGAGCGTGGCGTTGGCGGCCATCAAGCGGCCGGTGGGAATCACCGGATCGCCGGCCGGTTCGCTGGCGTAGATGGCAATAATCGTCCCCGCACCTGAGACGGCCAGGTCGAGTTCGAGATTGGCTCCCAGCGCTACCTCCACGATCCGGTCCACGTGCGGAGAAAACCCGCGCAGGGCATCCACCGCCCCGGGTTCACGATAGTTGACAACCAGGTCCGCGCCCGCCCGCGCCGCCAGGTCGGCCTTTTCCGCCGAGCTTACGGTCGCAGCCACCCGTGCCCCGGCCGCGTGCGCCAGTTCGATCGCATAGTGGCC
>JBMFXK010000300.1:0-3954 GCA_049964315.1 Clostridia bacterium
CTGATGGGAAAGACGAGATCTTTCTCCGGCAGCGGCCGCCGGTCTGCATGGCGTTGCAAGATAGCGCGCAGCGCCGGAATGCCGCCCGTCTGCCAGACCTCATAGAACGCTTCCACGGTGGCGATGCCGGCCGTCGCCAGATCCAGCACCGGGGCGCTGACGCCTTCCGACAGCCCGAGGCGCGTGGCGCCGCGGCCCTGCTCCCGCCACCCCCAAAGGTTAATGCTCATCGGAGCCTCCTTGCTGCCAGGATTCCGTAGCCCCGGACCACTTCCCTGCCGGATGCCTGCGTTGACGTGCGGCGCCAATCCGGCATGCTGGATGCATCATGCACCATTCACCATCGACCATTCACGATCCACTATCCCTCGGACAGGAGTGCGATTGATCATGGGACCCACAGGAAGGGCAGATGAGGCGGACGAGGTCCGGGCGCTGCTGCGTCACCGCAAGGCCGTGATTGAGAGCGGCACCATTGCCTCACCGGAGGAAGATCGGGCGGCGATTGACGCCATGTTCCGGTCGGAGCCTGATCCCGGCCTTCGGATTGAGGAAACCGAGATCGGGGGCGTCCACGCCTACTGGATCATGCCGCCGGACGCGGATGTCTCGCGCACCCTCTTCTACCTGCATGGAGGCAGCTATGCGGCCGGCGGTCTCGAGACGCACCAGGATGTGGTCGGCCGGCTGGCGCGGGCCGCGCGCGGCCGGGCCCTCCTGCTCGAGTACCGTCTCGCCCCCGAGCATCCGTTTCCAGCGCCGGTGGACGACGCTGCCCGGGCTTACCGGGCCCTGCTGGACGAGGGCCAGGATCCCCGCCGCCTCGCCGTCGTCGGCGACTCCGCCGGCGGTGGGCTCGCACTGGCCCTGATGATGGTGCTGCGCGACGCCGGCGACGCCCTCCCGGCCAGTGCGGTGCTCATCTCGCCGTGGACCGATCTCGCGTCCACCGCCCCCTCGCTCGACACCCGGCGGGAGCGCGACCCTTGGCTGGTGGCAGACGCCGTGCCGCAGGAGGCGGCCGTCTACCTCGCAGGTGCCGATCCCCAGGACCCCCTCGCTTCACCGCTCTACGGGGATCTTAGAGGGCTTCCGCCCCTGCTCATCCATGTGGGCGACGACGAGATCCTGCTGGACGATGCCGTGCGCATCGCCGACAAGGCGGAGCGGCAGGGGGTTCCGGTCACCCTGAAGGTGTGGCCCGAAATGTGGCACGTGTTTCATCTGTTTGCAGGCCGGGTTCAACAGGCGCGAACGGCCATTGCAGAGATTGGCCGGTTCGTGCAAGAGGTGATTCCGCCATCCGGAAGGGATCCCTCCTGAAACGTACGGGACAACGGATGCCTCCCGGGGCACGCCGGACCGTACCTCTCGTGGCTTCGCTCGCGGACGCAGCCAGGGCCGCCTTATTGATCTGCATTCCCGCCTCCGGGGAGCCGGTCCCAGGGGTTGAGCGCCCGCACCCGGTCTATGACCGCCTGGGGCTCCAGGTGCAGGTAGCCTTCAGTGGTGGTCAGCATGTCATGCCCCGCGATGGCCTGGATGGAGACCAGGTCCAGACCCTCGTGCAGCAGCGCCGACAGGGCCGTGTGGCGAAGGTTCCTCACGCTGATGCCGGGTGCGGCGTGACCGGTCCGCTGCGCCAGGCGCTGAAACAGTTTCTGCATTCCGGAGGGAGTGAATGGGCGGCCCTGCGGCGTAATGAACAGGGGCCCCGCATCATCCGAGCGGGTGTCGAGATACCGGAGCAGGTCGCGTTCCGCGGCTTCTGAGAGCGGCACCCATCGCCACTTCCCGCCCTTGCCCAGCACGTGGATCCGGTGTCCCTCCCAATCCACGTCACCGCGGGTCAGGCGGAGAAGCTCGGAGAGACGAAGGCCCGCGGAGAGATACAGGCGGAAGATGGCCACGTCCCGGTAAGGCCGTCGGCTGACGGCCGGAATCCTCTGCAGAAAGTCGAGGGCCACCGGAATCGACCAGTATTGGGGCAGGGTGCGCCGGATGCGCAGCTTCGGAAGTTTGCGGACCGGCTTGTCGCCGTGCCAATCCCCGTGTCGCATGGCACAGCGGATGAGCCCGTCGAGGGCTTGCAGCCGGATGCGGCGCGAGCGGGGCTTCAACCGCACGACAGCTGGAGTGCGCAGGATGCTCCGGAGTGTGGACAGCGTCACCACCGACTCCGGATCGGCCAGCAGTTTCGGGTCCCACGCGCTCAGCTCCCGCCGCCAGAATGTGCAGCCGGCCCGATACGTCGCAAGGGTCGCCGGACTCCTCCCCCGATCGGCCAGGTCATCGAGGAATGCTGCCACGAGCCGGTCCCATCGCGTGGCGTTCTCACCGGCAGACCCCGCAGGGAAATCACCGTTGGTCATGATCAGAACGGGCAAACCGCGCGATAGCGCTTGACCAGCTCCACCGTCGACACGTGCAGATACCGGCCGGTCGTGCTGAGAGAGGAGTGCCCGGCCACCTCCTTGACCATATACACGTCGAGGCCGGCGTCCATGAGCAGGGTGAGGGCAGTGTGGCGGAGCTTGTGCAGCGTCAGGCCCTGGCGATGGAGTCCGGCCGCTCCCGCAAACCGCTGAAAGCGATCCATCACATAGTCGCGTCCCACGGGAGAGCCCTCCGGCCCTAAGAACACGGGGCCCGACGCGTGCGGTGAGGCCTGTTGATAGGCACGCAAGCATGCTGCCGCGCGCTCTACGAGAGGTACGAAGCGTTCTTTCTGGCCTTTGCCCCGGACCCGGATCCGGCCAGCGCTCCACTCGATGTCTGGCCACGCGAGGCTCAACGCCTCGAAGAGGCGAAGGCCCGTGCTGAGAAACAACGTGAAGAGGGCCGCGTCATGAACGGGCCGGTCTGACAGACGAGCAACGGCCTCCAGGAAGCGCTGGGCCTCGTCCAACGTCCACACCGCGGCCTCGGGGGTCCGGTAGCGGACCGGCCCGGCCAGGTCCAGCACGTTCCATTCGACGCCCCAGCCCCCGTCATACACCATCCATCGGACGAAGACCCGCCAGATGGCCAGGTGGTGGTTGATGGTGCTGCCCTTCCAGCCGCGATGATGAGCCCAGTCGAAAAACCGGAGGACATGGTGACTGCAGAGTGCTCCTGGCGCGTCAAGGACCTGCGGACACTCCGTGCCCAGAAATCGCGCGATGGGACCATGCAGGGTTCCGACGTAATTGCGGACGCTGGACGGCGTCAGGCCGACTTCGTATTCCAGATATCCTTCGTAGTCGTGCACCGCCGCGTGCCATGGTGACATTGCCATGCTCGCCCCATTCTCATCCTCATTGAGGATTCGAGCATAGCCAGATCCGTGGCGATTTCGGGTCCCATTCGTACGACAGCATCGGACACCGGACCCCGGAACGGCGCAACGGTCCCGGATGCGCCTCTACGGCTGTTTGCGCAACGGCAGGGCGCACCCCGGCACGGCGTCCGGCCATGGACCGTCTTACACGGCCAACGTTGGGGATGCCTACGGCCGACAGTTATTCCCGGGGACGTTGCCGGACGGCCATGCCACGGGTTTGACTGAGGATGCGGATTCCCATCAGGAAAAAGAAACCGCTGACGACGGCCATCGCGAGCCACGCCCGAGGGCTCCAGGGATTCATGTGCCCGAGCGCCGCCGTTGACGCCTGAACCCGCCCAATAAAGACCACGAACATGACCAGGAAAGCGGGCACCCAGAATATCACGGACACCACATTCCAAGCGACGAGATCCTGGTCAGGCTTACGCCGCAGCAGCATGACGCTGGACACATAGGAGAGAAGCAGGATAGCCGCACCGGCGTAGAGATAGACAGCCGTGCCGCTCAGCACCCAGAGGGCCCACAAGACGGCGGCCGCGTAGTTGGCGCCCATCCATCGGATAAACCACGGCCAGTGGCCGGCCGGGAGCGCCCAGATGGACAAGCCCAGGCCAACCAGCAGCGGAGCA
>JBMFXK010000301.1:0-3946 GCA_049964315.1 Clostridia bacterium
TGGCAGCCAGGGATATTACAGAACCTGGAAAACCAGGACTTCCTGAGAGAACAGAGGTGGGTAGGAGGCAGCCACGTGCCGTGGTCCGGTTCCGGCGTTGTTGCCGCCCCCGACCGGTATCCGGTCGCTCCGTTTCGGTCCGGCGCCCTGTCTTGACCGCAGTCCACGTGTGCCACCTCCCCCCGCAGAACCGGACGTGCGGATTTCTCGCATCCGGCTCCCCGGCTTCTCGCCCTTACACTTCCGGATGAAGCACTCGCGGTGCTGGCAGACTGAACCACGCCCGTTGGTTGAGCCACTCCCACGTTGCCCGACTCCGCTGGCTGCGGCGGTTGAGCGCCTGGTGCCAGTAGCGGAGGGTCTGGGTCCGGACCCGTTCCATCACGGGATAGCTGAGGCGGAGGCCGAAGTACTCGTAGAACCCGCGCAGCCTGGCCGTGAGGCCCTTCTGCTGTTCACGCGGCGGCAGGTGCATGTTCCGGTGTAGCCACGCTTTCGTTTCCATCAGGAAGCGATGCATGCTCTTCTTCGCCGGTCGTCGCACTACCACCATCGTGCCGCCTTTGCGGCTGGTTCCCAGGTAGTGGCTGAATCCGAGGAAGTCGAAGGTCCCGGCCGCGCCCTTCCCCTGGCGCCAATGCTTGGCGCCGAACGGGACGAGTCGCGTTTTCTCCGGTGCTACCTCCAGCCCGAACTCGGCCAGCCGTCCCGGCAGTAGCTCCGCAAAGTACCGCGCGTCCGCCTCGCTCTCGAACAGGGCGAGGAAGTCATCGGCGTACCGAACCAGTTCCGCTTTCCCGTGCAGTTCGGGCCGGACCACCTTGTCGAACCACAGGTCGAGCACGTAGTGCAGGTAGATGTTCGCGAGCACGGGTGAGAGGGGTCCTCCCTGGGGCGTGCCCTTCGTGGGGCGCGTTGCGACACCGTTGTCGCGGATCTCCGCCTTCAGCCATTTGCGGATCAGGCGCAGGATCCACGGGTCGCCGACCTTGAGTTCCAGCATGCGCATCAGCCATTCGTGGGAGAGCGCGTCAAAGAAGCCGCGGATGTCGGCCTCGAAGACGTATTGCACCCGGCCTCCCATGACCCCCTCGCGTATCCGGCGCAGGGCATCGTGCGCGCTTCGTCCGGGGCGGAAGCCGAAGGACGAATCCCGGAAGATCGGCTCGTATATGGCATTCAGCAGCCTGGCGACCGCCGCCTGAAGCAGGCGATCTTCGACTACCGGAATGCCAAGGGGCCGCAGCTTTTGCGGGTTTCCGGCCTTCGGTATGTATACCCGCCGCACGGGGGGCGCGTCGTAGGCCCGGCGCTTGAGGCGGTCCACGAGATTCGCCAGGTTGCTCTCCAGGTTCTGGTCATATGCCGCCATGCTGACCCGGTCGACGCCTGGGGCGCCGCGTCGGTTCATCTGCGCGAAGGTCTCCTGGAGGTACTCCACCGACAGGTGATGAGCCAGGGCGGTGAACCGCTCGCGCAGTGCCGCCTTGGCCTTTCGGGCGATGCGTTCCAGTCCCGCGTACGTTCCGAGTCCTCCTCTGTGTGGGGGGATCTGCGCGACTGGCCCGCTGAAACCGTGGGCGGCCTTCCCCATGCACGCGGCTTTCCCGCGTTCGGAGTACTATGCCGCCCTCCGACTCCTCCCGGCGCATCCGCCGCCCTTCGGTCTGGCCTGTCGGGTGGGGCGTACGCTTGCGCGACGCCGGGAGGTCTCCCATGTTCCGACCGCGCCGATTTCCGCCATGCCGCGCTCTCTGACCCCGCCGAGGTCACCGCATCCTTGCCGTTAGCGGATGCTTGTTGTTGCCTTCCGGGGGAGTTTAGCCCGTCGGCCCTCGGTTCTTGTCTTCACGAGGCTCAATCGCTTCACCCTTGCGGGTTGCGGCCTGGTCGTCGCGCTGTCTACGCTTCACGGTCTCCCTCACGGGTGGCCGCGCAAGACTCGCTTCGCCGTGGATGGCTGGCCCTTCGGCGGTAGGAATTGCACCTACTCCGCACGGTCGACCTCATGGCGCACAAACTCCCCTGACTGGCCCGGACCAGCCCTGCGCAGGGTAGTCCACCCCGGGCCAGGAGAGGAGTACCACGACTTTAGGAGCCGGTATCGATCTATGTAGGACGGGTTGACAGCAGTACGGGCGGACTGTACCGTAGGGTCGGGGTGGCATGCCGCGACTTCACGTTGGGACCCTCCATTCTGGATTGGGGACCGGATGATCAGTCCAGGGGATCTGGAGTTGATCCGCTGGACCGCCGAAGATTTTCCGTTGCTGAGCCGACGGGAACTCGCGCAGACCATCTGCGAGAATCTGCGATGGACGGCGCCGAACGGCCAGTTACGCGTCCATGAGTGCGTGCCGTTGCTGGAACAGCTGGGCGGGGCCGGGATTCTGGTGCTGCCGGCAAAACGCGGGCGGACGGTGTTTCGGCCGACGGGGTTACGGGCGGAGCCTTTGGCGAGGAACGAGATTGTGGCCACCCTCGCCGAATTGCAACCGGTGACGGTGGAGCCGGTGTCGTCCGACGAGCAGGCGGTCTGGGATGCGACGATGGCCCAGCAGCACCCCCTGGGCTTCCGGCGCGCCTTCGGCGCCCACCAGCGTTATTGGGTCCGCGGGGAGTGTCGGGGCGGTTCCGTCCTCTTGGGCGCCCTGCTGTTCGCGGCGCCGGCGAAGGACGTGGCGGTTCGGGATGCCTGGTTGGGGTGGTCCCGCGCGCAGCAGCAACGCTTCCGCCAGCGCGTCGTGGCCAACAGCCGGTTTCTGATTCTCCACGGTGTGCAGGTGCCGCATCTGGCCAGCCACGCCTTGGCCCTGGCGGTGCGCCGTCTGAGGCGCGACTGGGCTGAACGCTTTGGGTACGAGCCAGTTGTGGCAGAGACGTTCGTGTCGCCGCCGTGGCGCGGGACGTGCTACCGGGCCGCGAACTGGGTCCATCTCGGCCAAACGACGGGCCGAGGGCGCCAGGATCGGCAGTACGCGGCGGGGGGAACGGTGCGGGAGGTCTTCGTCTATCCGCTGGTACGCAACTGGCAGCAAGCCCTGGTGGCCGAATCGTCGATTCGAGCGTCGGAAACAGCGGTCGCGCCCATCCGCATCGGCCGACAGAGCAGGAGACGCCCTGTCCGCGATGGAGGAGGCGATACGGTGCTCACCGCCGAGCAGACCTTGAACGAGATGACGGAGCAGCGCATCAAGCAGCGGTATGCGATGGTGGCTCCGTTTCTGGATGAGAAACAGCGCCGGCTACTGGCGGGAGCAGAGGCCATCGCGTACGGCACAGGGGGACTGCGGCGCATCGCCTCTTTGCTGGGCTTGGCCAAGGACACCGTGGGGCGCGGCATGCATGAGTTGCGCCAGCCCGAAACTGTCGAGCCCGAGCGCGTCCGCAGCAAGGGCGGCGGGCGAAAACCCACCACTGAGGCCGACCCGGAGTTGCTGGGCGACTTGGATCGCTTAATCTCGCCCACCACGCGGGGGCACCCGGAATCCGCCCTTCGCTGGACTTGCAAGAGCACCCGCAACTTGGCCGAAGAACTGAACGCGATGAAGCAAGGCCGGTCTGTCAGCCACGTCTTGGTGGGCGATCTGCTGCACAACCTCGGCTACAGTCTGCAGGCTCAGCGCAAGATGCGCGAGGGCACTCAGCATCAGGACCGCGACGCGCAGTTCCAGCACATCAACGCCACTGTGGAATACTACCATCAGCAGGGTCAGCCCGTAATTTCAGTTGACACCAAAAAGAAAGAAATGGTTGGCGCTTTCAAGAACGCAGGCCGTGAATGGCAACCCGAGGGCGAGCCAGAGGCGGTGCGCGTACACGATTTCGTGATAAAGGAACTCGGCAAAGTCAACCCATATGGGGTCTACGACCTCGGTCGGAACGAGGGCTGGGTCAACATCGGCACGGACCACGACACCGCTACGTTCGCCGTCGCCAGTATCCG
>JBMFXK010000302.1:0-3936 GCA_049964315.1 Clostridia bacterium
ACCACCGCGGTACGGCGTCTGCCGACGCCCTCGAGCCGGCGGATCCCGGCCAGGACAGCGGGACGGCCCCAGGCAACGACGGAAACCGCATGGAGGGGACTGAGGTGTTCTTCTTCTACACCCAAAGCATGCGCCGCGCGGCTGTCGAAGCTCTCACGGAGACCATGCGCTCGCCCGCCGACGATGACCCGGTGTGGGAGCTCGTGGAGTCACTGCGTTAGAAACTTCGCCATCAAGAGTTCTGCCACATCGAGCTGCCAATCACACACGGGCGCGGTCGGCGCGCCTTATGCCGGTATCCCGCCCGCACGTAGAGCCGCAAGGTGTCGACATTGGACGCGAAGACCGACAGGCAGCGTTTTTCACGCCCGCTGCCGCCGCCCACACCTCCACCTGCTCCCGCAGGTGCAGACCGATCCCCCGCCGTCGAAAGCCGCACCCACCACCATCGCCAGCATCGCCAGCATCGCCAGCATGGCTGTGTGCCGATTCTTCGGTCACCGCCCGCGCACGACTTCCCACTCCCCCGCCACTGCGGCGTCGAACCCCACGAACTGGTGAAGGTGAGGGGCAGCCCGCTCCACCACGGCCCGCTGCCGGTCAGCGGTACAAGAAGCCCCGGTCTGGAACGATGCAGCAGTCCTTAGCCGCCACCTCCGTGGAGAGGGCGACCAGACCCTCGCCATGGCGGGTTTCGGCCGGACGGATGTGCCAGCCGGGCGAAGCCGGCACCTGGACAGCTCCCTTCGACTTGGCCTCGGCATGGGCTTCAGCAGGATCCGTGTTTGGGCCCCGCGCAAAACGAAACGGGGCGGGAGTCCCGCCCCGAATCTCTGTTTCTCTAGAGATGGTACTTGGCCAGCCGCTCATTGACTTCCGCCCAGTCCACGTTGCGCATGAACGCGTCGATGTAGGGCGCGCGCTTGACTCCATAGTCGATGCCGTAGGCATGCTCGTACACGTCCAGGATGAGCAGGGGGTAGGCGCCCCACGGCACGCCGACGTTGTGCGCGTCCTGGCCGTAGTTGTGCAGCTTGCCGTCGTCCAGGTCGTAGGACAGGACCACCCAGCCGCGCACGGCCAGACCGATGCTTTTGAACTCCGTCTCCCACTTCTCGTAGGAGCCGAAGTCGCGCTCGATGAGCTCAAGGATGCGGCCCGTGGCACTGCCACCCTTGCCGCCGAGGTTGTCGAAGTACCACTCGTGCAGCTTGGCGCCGTTCAGCGCGAAGATCTCCTCAGTCTTCAAGCCCCGCAGGTCGCTGTAGGTCTGATTGGCCTTCGAATAATCGACGGTCTCGAGGTTCGCCCGGATCTCGTTCAGCTTGGCGACGTATCCCTTATAGAGGATGCCCCAATGCTGGTCGATCTCCTGCTTGCTGATTCCGTCCATGGTGAGGCAGCTTTCCTTCAGATCGCGGAACTTCCGCTCTTCTGCCATATGTACCGTCCTCCTTAAGACGTCAATGCTTCGCCATGGGTGAACTGGGAGCCCGCTCCCATAAACGTTCGACCGCCGTATCCAGTATACCGAGACACTCCAGGATTTGGCGATGCCAAGCTGTCGCGGGGCGCTGGGTTGACGTCGATACGGTTAGCAGGGCGAGGCAAATCTGATACTTTAAAGGGGGTTTTGAGCGGACGCATCAAGACGCCCGTGGGGGGACAGGACATGAACCAGGTCAAGAGCGTGCGGACGACCGCCTTTGTCCGCGCCTGGGGCTACGACGAATCCCAGCCGGCCACGAGCCAGGCGGAACAGCGGCTCTGGGAGCTTCTCGACCGGTACCACGAGGTGCAGCAGCACAACGTGGTCACCGAACTTGACGTCACGCGGGCCGCTCTCGGCGCGGAGAAACCGTTCAACGAGCTGACCCCGCACGAAGCGCAGCGGGTGGCCGCCCACCTCCTGGTGCGGATCGCGCTCTACACCCACTTTCCGGAACTGGTGCCGGAACCAGCCCCCGACTTTCCCGGTGAAGTGGCGTGGCTGAACCGTGACCGGCGGCTCTTGAACCGTGTCATTGCCCGCGCGGGGTGGGATACGGCCGAGTACTTCCTGCCGGCGCACCCCCGGGATTAGTCATGCCGCACCGCATTATGGTGGTGGACGACGAGCAGAGCCTGCGTGAGCTTCTGAAGATGAGCCTCACGCGCCAGGGTTTTGAGGTTTTCACGTTTTCCGACGGGCCAGGCGCCCTGGCCGCGTTAGCCGAGGTGGAACCGCATGCGGCGGTGGTCGACGTCATGATGCCGGACATGAACGGCTTTGAGCTGGCACGCCGTCTGCGCCAGGATCCCCGCATCTACATTCTCATGCTGACGGCGCGCGACGCCGTCGAGGATCGTGTGGCCGGCCTGGAGGGCGGCGCGGATGACTACATGCCGAAGCCGTTCAGCCTGGATGAGCTGGCCGCGCGCCTGCGGGCCGGACTCCGACGCGTGGATCCGCACCCGCCGGCGCTTCAGCATGGCCTCCTCGAGATGGACGACGTCGCCCATCGTGTCACCCTTGCCGGTGAGTCGATCCAGCTCACCGCCAAAGAGTACGAGCTTCTGCGCTACCTCCTCCTGAACCCTGACCGGGTGCTGTCCAAAGTGCAGATCCTGACTCACGTCTGGGGCTACGATTTTCCCGGTGACGACAACCTGGTCGAAGTGCACATCTCAAGCCTGCGCGACAAGCTTCACGACCGTGAGAAGACCCTCATCGGGACCGTGCGCGGGTTCGGGTACCGCTTGGGCGGATGAACCCCCGCCGGTCGACGCTCACCCGCGCGCTCATCGGCCGACAGATGCTGATCCTGGTGGCCATGCTGCTGGCACTGGGCACGACCCAGATCGCGGTGCTGCGCCATGTGCTCATCTCCAGCACCGTCGACTCATTGCACGACGAGCTCTCGGTGCTGCGTACGGTCCTTCACCACTCCCTGAGGAAAGGAGAAACGGATCCGTCGTTCAAGGCCCTGGTGCCGGTGCTGTTCAAGCGCTTCAAGGCGCCAGGGGTGGTCGTGCTGCTGGCGAGCCCCCCTCCCAGCTTCATCATTGCGAACTCCCCACACCCGGACGTCAACACGCAAACGCCCCCGCCGCTGCCTGCTCCGGACGACTTCACCATCTGGTCTCATCACATCGTCGTGGGCTCGGTCATCAATGATGCCCAGTACGGGAACCTCGGCACCATCTGGCTCATGTCGTCACTGGCGCCCACCAACGCCATCCTGTGGGAGGACGCCCGCCTGTATGGACTCCTGGCGCTGGCGGTGCTGATTGCCGCTGGTCTGTTTGGCAGTCTGTCGCTGCAAAGAAGCCTGGTGCCGCTGGAGCAGGTGACCGAAACCACCGAGCGCATCGCGGCAGGCGACTTCGGCCGCCAGGCGGTGGTGGGTCCGGCGCCGGCGGAAATTGCCCGCCTGGGTGACGCGGTGAACCGGATGTCCGGTGCCGTGGAGGCCGCACTGGCGGCTGAACGCCAGGCCCAGGCCGAGGTGCGCCGGTTTGTCGCCGACGCCTCCCATGAGCTCAGAACCCCGCTCACGGCTCTCTCCGGCTTCCTGGACCTGTGGGCGTCTGGCAATCTCGATCCGGAGGAGGCCGAGACCTCGCTGGCCGCCATGCGGCGGGAGACGTCGCGGATGACGCGCATGGTGCAGCAGCTGCTGCGTCTCAGCCACCTCGACCAGGAAGGGACCTCGGCGCTGCATCCCGCCGTGCTGCCCCTGGAAAGCCTCCTGGAGGACCTGCAGCCGACGCTGCAGGCCCTGGTTCCGGGCCGTCTGGCGCTCAGTGTCGAGCCATCCCCCATCTGGGCAGACCGGGACCGGTTTTCGGAAGTGATGCTGAACCTGGTGGACAATGCCGCCCGCTACGGGCGCGGCCAGGTGACCCTCACCGCAGGCCCTGGCCCGCGGGGAGCTCGCGTAGTGGTGGAAGACG
>JBMFXK010000303.1:0-3933 GCA_049964315.1 Clostridia bacterium
CGCTGCCGGCGGCCGCCTACGGCAGCCCGTGGGCCGCGCCAACCAGCCCGGCGCGGTCGACTCCGAACACCACCGGCAGGTCTTGATGACAGACGTCGTGCACCACCTGGTCATACCCGCGCTGCAGGAACGTGCTGTACACCAGGAACACAGGCCGCATCCCCTCGGCGGCGAGCCCGGCGGCAAACGTGGTCGCGTGCTGTTCTGCAATGCCCACATCAAACCCGCGGTGCGGAAACTCCTCCTGAAACTTGTCCACACCCGTGGAGTCCGGCATAGCCGCGGTGATGGCCACGATACGGGGATCCGTTCGCGCCATCTCGCGCAGGGTAGCTGCCACCACCGCACTGTACGTGGGGGCGCCCCCGCCAGAGGGAAACTGGCCCGTCTTGGGATCAAAGGGCCCGGGGCCGTGGAAGCGGGCCGGAGCCGTTTCAGCCGGCTCGAACCCCTTGCCTTTGTGGGTGATGGCATGGATGACCACAGGCCCGTCCACGGCCTTCGCTCGCTCCAGGATGGGCAGGAGGGCCGCCAGACTGTGCCCGTCGATGGGACCGAAATATTCGAAACCCAATTCCTCAAACACGTTCCTCGGCATCACCAGCTCGCGCAGACTGTCTTTCAGCCGTTCCCCCGCCCGCTTCAGACGCCCGCCGATGACGGGCAGCGCCTCTAGCAGCACTTCCACGTCCTGCTTGGCGCGCTGATACGTGGGGCGGGACCGCAGATCGGTGAGGTAGTGACTGAACGCCCCTACGTTAGGTGCAATCGACATGGAATTGTCATTGACGACTACGATGAGGCGCGTTTTGAGGTGACCGATCTGGTTCAGTGCCTCCCACGCAATGCCGGCGGTCAGAGCCCCATCGCCAATGAGAGCCACGACATTGTGGGACTCGCCCTTGAGATCTCGAGCCACGGCCATACCCAGCGCGGCGGAGAGAGAGGTCGAGGAGTGGCCGGCCTCCCAGACGTCGTACCGGCTCTCCCGACGCTTTAAGAATCCGCTCGGACCACCCAGCTGGCGGATGCGGCCAAAGTCCGCCTGGCGGCCAGTCAGCAGTTTATGCGCATAAGCCTGGTGGCCAATGTCAACCACCAGGCGATCGCGCGGCGTGTCAAAGGTCCGGTGTAATGCAATGAGAAGCTCTACCGCGCCGAGGCTGGCGCCTACATGCCCGCCCGTCTTGGACGTGGCGGTGATAATGGTGCGACGAACCTCACCGGCCAGTTCCTCCAGATCGGACACCGGCCAGTCACGAAAATCCTGGGGTTCGCGTACCTGGCTGAGCCGTCGGCTCAATATCCTGCCCCCCTTGCTCCGGGTCGACCTATCGGTCGCGCTCCACCACGTACCGGGCCAAAGCCCGCAGCGTCGCGCCCCGAGGACCGTCCACCTGCCGCTCCGCCTCTTCCAGCTGGGCTTGCGCCATGGATCGTGCCCCATCGACGCCATATAGAGCAGGATAGGTGGTCTTGCCAAGAGCGGCGTCACGGCCTGGAGTCTTGCCCGTCACCGCGCGCTCGCCCACCACGTCTAAAATATCATCGGCGATTTGAAAAGCCAATCCGACCGCCGTCCCGTAGCGGCCGAGGGCGCCGAGCGCATCCTCCCGCCCTGCAAGCACCGCCGGCGCCTCCACCGCCCATCGGATAAGGGCTCCCGTTTTGGCCCGGTGCAGGCGCGTGAGCTCCTCTGCACCCAGGCCGGGGGCCTGCTCGAGGTCCCACACCTGCCCCCCCACCATGCCGCGTGGGCCGGCGGCCTCGGCCAGACGGGTGACCGCGTCCAGAACCCGATCCGGATCGAAGCGTGACGTCGCCAGCACCCGGAACGCGTCGGTGAGGAGGGCGTCTCCGACCAGAATCGCAATCGCGTCGCCATAGACCTTGTGCACCGTGGCTCGCCCGCGGCGCCAGTCGTCGTTGTCCATGGCCGGCAGGTCATCATGCACCAGCGAGTACGTGTGGACCATCTCAAGCGCCACCGCCGCCGGGGTCAGTGCTTGGGGCGGAATGTCGAGCCATTCGCCGGATGCCCACACCAGAGCCGGCCGGAAGCGCTTTCCCGGCGCCTCCAGGGCGTAGCGCACGGAGTCGCGCAGCACCCCGGGCATCTCCGTCCCGGATGCGGTGAGGGCAAGGGCTTCGGCGGCGAAACGGCGGCTGGCCGTCTCCAGGGCGTCTTGAGCAGTCAACCCTGCGCCTCCGCGTCCCGGGCCTGGTTCAAGAGACTTTCAGCCTGATTTAAAAGGCGCTCGGCCTCGCGGCAGAGGCCCGTGCCCTCCGAAAACAAGGCCATCGCTTCCGCCAGGGTGGGCTGGCCCCCTTCCAGACGGCGGACGATCTCCTCCAGGCGCGCCACAATCTCCTCAAATGTCGCTGACTCGGTCATGCCCATCTCCTTTGCCGCCGCCGTCTGCGGGCGGTCCGGATGCGTTCAGGGGGCGCTCGGTGGTAACTGCCCAGGCGTCATGCCGCCACTGGATGTGGAGCGCTTGGCCGGGCCCTAGCTCTCCGGGAAGCGCCGGGCGGCCATCCGGGTGCGTGACCCAGGCGTATCCCCGCTCCATGATAGCGGTCGGATCCACGCCCCTGAGACGCCCCCGCAATTCCGCCAGCGAGGCGCCTCGGGCCGCTGCCGAGCTGGCCAATCCGGCCTGTACCGCGTCCTCCAGGCGCAGGACGTCCATGCGCCGCTGGCCCAGCCAGAGCTCGGGATGGGCCAGCAGACCGTGTTCCGAAAAGGCGGCAATCCGTTCCCGGCCGCGGCCGACGCGGGCCTGAAGCTGGATCTCCAGGCGGCTGCGCAGGGCCGCCAGCTGGCCTTCCAACGCCCGGCGCTCCGGCACCACCATCTCAGCCGCCGCCGATGGCGTGGGCGCTCTCAGGTCGGCGGCCAGATCCGATAAACTCTCATCCACCTCGTGACCGACGGCGGACACCACCGGCACCGGCGACGCCGCCACGGCGCGCACCACGATCTCGGCGTTGAAGGCCGCCAGATCCTCGCGCGACCCGCCCCCGCGGGCCAGGATGATGACACCCACGCCCGACCGTCCCGCCCGCTGCAGACCATCCACGATGGCAGCCGGGGCGGCATCGCCCTGGACCGCCACGGGAAAGACCATCAGAGTCAGGCCCGGAAAGCGGCGCCCAGCCACTGTCCGGATATCGGCCAATGCGGCTCCGGTGCCGCTGGTGACGACTCCCACCGCCCGCGGAAGAACCGGAATCGGCCGCTTCGGGCGCGAGAACAGCCCCTCGGCCTGCAGCCGCCTCTTTAACTGTTCCAATTCCAGGGCGGCCCGGCCCGCACCGAATGGCTCGAGGTGCTGGACGTAGAGCTGGGTCTGTCCCTGCCGCTCGTAGACGCCCACGCGGCCGAACGCGAGCACGCTTACCCCATCCTCGGGTCGGAAAGCGCTGCGGATGGCGTCTGTCCGGAACATCACCGCTGGCAACTGAGCTGAATCCTTCAGGGTGAAATACCAGTGACCCGAACTGTGGGCTTTGAAGTTGGACACCTCGCCGACGACCCATAGGTGCTGCAGCACCTCGTCCGCCTCCACGTGTCGCTTGACGCGCGCCACGACCTGGGTCACCGTCCAGACGTCCTCAGCCGCCACGCGCATACGCCTCCCAGGTATTCCGCAGCAACATGGCGACGGTGAGCGGCCCCACTCCCCCCGGCACCGGCGACAGGGCGCCGGCGCGGGACGCCGCTCTCGGATCCACGTCGCCCTTGAGGCCGTCCCCGGTGCGGGTGATGCCGACGTCGACCACGATAACGCCCGGTCGCAGGTGCTCGGCCTGGATGAGGCCAGGCTGTCCCGTGGCGGCCACCACTACGTCGGCCTGACCAAGGAGCGCCGGCAGGTCACCGGTGCGACTGTGGGCGACTGTCACCGTGGCCTGGGCCTGGGTCAGCAG
>JBMFXK010000304.1:0-3894 GCA_049964315.1 Clostridia bacterium
GGTCCGGATAGAGCCGATCCAGGAAGCCGTAGAACGTCCCCACGGCGGGCACTTTGCCGGGCCAGCCACACAACCGGGCCAGAAACGGCGTGCGTTGGAGCGTGCGGACCCAGGCCGTGATCGACGGTTCCCCGAAGATGACCTGCAGCCCCAGGGCGCGGAGCCGCGTCACCGGATCAATCGGCGGCCGACCCCGGGTGGGATGGTAGGCCGTGGCCAGGATCGGCCGGAGTTGGTCGAAGTCGGCGGCGACACACCAGGTGAGCGCCGCCTGCCAGGCAACCGGATCGCCCCAGGCGGGTTGCCAAGGGGCGTGCTGTGTTGGAGGCGCTGACGATAGACGGTATGATCGTCGTGCAGGCACAGCACGGGATCGCCTCCCGTTCTCCGTAGGATCTGGTAGTCAATACCAGTCCTCTGACTGGGTTGGGAGGGTGATCGCGTCTGTCAAGTTCTTGGGCTCAATTTCCCTAGTCGGCACCAGAACTGCCAGGGGTTGGTGTATGAAAATCCCTGATAAGGCTAAATGCTCTCATCCCGCGCATGGATCAAAAAGCTTCTCGGGCCTCGCGGGTGCAACGACCGACGCGGAGGCCGCAGCACCCCCGATGCGTCACCGGGTTCCTTGCGGTGCCACGACGGCTTGCTCTCGTATGCGTAACAATTGGGGTCCTTCCCGCGTTGTACTGGCAAACCGAGGCGGTCCGGGTTGCGTCGTCGTGCGCTGGGACGCCGCAATTTGAACGGGCCAGGTTTTGCGATGGTGTGGCCTCAGCACTTCACGCACGGGAGTCCTCGTCCAGGGTGCCAAACGGAACGAGTCTTGGGGAGCCGATGAATGCGAACGCCCAATGCCCAACCAATCTGCCACCTGGGCACGGGCTCTCCGATGCCACGGGTTCGATTTTGGGACCTTCGGCGCCCTTTGCTGTAAATGCCGGATCGGGTCGCGCAGAGCAGGTACGGTGGAGGGAAGTCGGGTGGTGGGCGCGGTCCGGACGCCGGAAGACGACTGGATATCGGAATGGGTGAGCACCTGGGGGGATCAGGTGGTGCGGTTCCTGGCCGCCTACACCGGCGACCAGGAACAGGCCCAGGATCTAGCCCAGGATACTTTCATCAAGATCTATCGATGGCGGATGACCCACCCGCATCGTGTGGTTCACCCGGGCCTTCTCTTTCGGACCGCTCAGAACCTCGCACGTGACCGTTGGCGGAAAGAGGAGCGCGAACGACGCGCCTTGGTCCTTTCGCGGGAAGACGAGGCGTTCGAGTCCCCTGATTCGACGCTGATGGTGCGGGACGTACTTGATCACCTGGCTGCTCCCGACCGCGAGTGCCTCCTGTTGTTTTACTGGGGCGACCAGTCCACCCCAGACATCGCACGGTGGCTCGGGGTGAGCCCGATTACCGTGAGGGTCCGACTCGCGCGCGCACGCGAGAAGTTCAGGCGGCTCTGGCAGTCCGAGGAAGGGGACTCCTAGGATGCGAACCTCTGATAACGATCTGAAAGCGTGGTTTCGAGCCGCTGGCTTACCCAATGACCGAGGCTTGCGCTTTGATCGGGTGCGGTGGGAGGCTCGATTGAGTAAGGCGCCCCGACGCGCCGCCCGAGGGGACAGCTGGCGGGCCGCGGCCATATTGGTTGCCGCGATCCTCGTCGGGATCGGAACCCTTCGGTCCGGGATAGTTCGACCGCTTCCGGCCCGATCCGGTTCCGCGATCACGCTCGCAGTGCGGCGCGTCGGATCGGTGACAGATACGCCGCTGTGGTTCCGATGGGCCGGGGATATGGCCCCCCTGAACGTTCTCCAGCAGGCCTGGATCCATGCGAAGGAGATCGCCCAACTCCCCGACCCTGTCGTCTCGAGACATGGCCCGCGGCTGGTCTTGCGTTTCTCAAACGGGCGGGTCGCCACGATTGTACTGGCGTCCGCCCAGGCATCTCTGGCGGGCAAGGGCTCCGGATTGGTTGTGGCGGTTCTTCGTCCGTCCCAGCGGGCGGTGGTTCTCCGCTCGCCGTTCTTGGCGGCCGCCCTGAATGGCCGTTGGGCGGGACTGCACCCCGGACCCGCATCACGGGTGACAGTGACGCAGACCCATAAAGTGACCATCATCGGCGGCGGGGCTGTCGGGAACATAGTCACCCTGTATGCGACGCCGGTATTCGCAGACGACCTGGGCAGCAGACCGTTGGGGACGGCATCGTTTCGGATTGCCGCGGTGCGTACGCACCATGGAGCTTTCCGGTGGACCGGTGAGATCCGGTTGCCGAAGGGCTATCGCCTCTTTCATCCAACTCGGTCCTGGATGGTCAGCGTCGAGGTCCAGCCCCTTGTTCCGGGCCTGAGGAGCCACATCCGTAACCTGACCGTGCCGACCGGAGCGATTCCCGCGGTCAAACCCGCCCGAGTCCAGGGCCCCTCTGACGCGTTCGCTGCGTTGACGCAAGCGCTGCCGCCGAATCCTTTTCCGTATTGGCCCAACCAAGCCGGTGTGTGGAAGCTCTCTTGGCTGGGTCCGAGGGGCGTCCGTGTACGCGCCCGGGAGACCGTCTCACCCTGGGGGGGTACCATCACCACCGGTGCCGCGCGACACACGTCCTATGGGGTCGAGGTAACGCTGTCCTATCGAGCCGGACACGGTCCGACGCGGGCCTTCGTCGAAAATTGGGCGGTGGCTCCCGACGGCACCTTCAGGGTCATCGCGCGCGACGGCACAGCACCCCCTTCCCCTTGGCGCCATCTCCAGGTCGTCCAGGTCCCGTGGTCGGATCTCAAGCCGCACGGGAATCAATAATGTACAGGTAAGGATGGGCACCGCCCCGCGGCTGCCCGCTTGCTCACGCACTTCGCGTGGACGCTAATCCGTCGCACCCGACCTGCGTTGTGGCACGGGTCAACCAACAGAACGGGACCCCGACCAGGGCGGGGTCCCGACGTTGCAAGACAGGACGACACCTTCGATTACGGAACGGTGTGCGGCGGCTCTGCGTTCCCTGGCCAGCCCACCGTGCCAGGTCCGGGGCCGATATACGCGGGCGTCCCAGGGGGGCACGTGCCATAATGCGCAATGATCGGCGTCTGATTCTGGGTGATCTGTCCCGTTGCGGTCCGATATGCTACAAACCCGGACGCGGTGTGGCACCCCGGAATAGGCGCGGGCGTAGCGGAACTTGCGGCGGCGGCCGATACGCTGACCCCTAGCACTAGTAGTCCACTCCCGGCGAGGGCCACAAGCCCATGGCGCCAACCAACGCGACGCATATTGGGTTCCCTCCTTCGAAGGCATACACGCAAGGGGTCTTCAGGCTGTGCGCCACTGGCCCGTGCCGAGCGCCAAGTCCATCCGGTCAGCCCGCATCCCTTGCCTACATTCACTCAGACAACGCCGGACGCGGGGCGATTGTTACGCACCCACAAACACTGCCTCTGTGGAGGTGTTCGCTCATGCGGGCTCCGCGATGTATGCATAGACTGCTGACGTAAGGATTGATTCCAGACTCCGTGAGATAAGGTCCGGCGGCGCATCGCGCTGATGCACCGCCGCTCTGTGCGACCCTTGGTGCCGTGAGCTAGAGAGAAGTGCACACGGTGCCCAAATCGGTGTAGGGCCCCCCGCCGGATCCTTCCCACGCAGTCGAGGACCAGTTCCCATGGTAGTCGCTGTCGTTATAATACAGGTACACGTAATCACCCGGCTTCAGATACATGTTGAGGCTCACGGTGTATGACAGCGGTGGCGCTCACCGGCCGGGGCGGTGAGCCACGAGGGCCGGCTCACGCGAATGACAGCAACCCCGGACCCGCAGGCGGCCCGGGGTTCTAGACGTCGGCCGCGTTACGGCTCCCGCCACTCGCCGACCGCGTGCTCGACGTGGTCCGCGTCGACAAT
>JBMFXK010000305.1:0-3875 GCA_049964315.1 Clostridia bacterium
CTGGTGGTCGGGTCGGTCGTCGGCGCCCAGCTCGGGGGCGTGCTGTCGGCCCGTACGCCGGTAAAGGTGCTGCGCTGGGTTCTGGTTCTCATCATCGGCGTGTCCACCGCCAAAATCTGGATGGGCGTCTAGCGTCGCTGCGGGCGCCCGAGGCCGCCGCCTGCAGGTCGGACCGCCCAGTGGTCTCGCAACACAGGCCGGCGGTTAACGGTCCCATGGGCAGTTGTGCCCCGCGGCGCCTGCGCGGCGGGCAGGGATGTCCTGCCGCGGGTCCGAATCCCCTCCAGATGACGCGGGCGCTGAGAGCCTTCTACACGTTTGTCGCGCTTCGGTGGTTCAGGCTCACCGGAGCGCTTTGGATTCTGTACTTCCTGCACGTCGGGTGGGCTCTCTGGCAGGTTGGCGTGGCTGAGGCGGCCTACCATGCGGTGTCGTTTGCCTCCGACGTCCCCACCGGGGCATTTGCCGATCGCATCGGACGGCGCACGTCGGTTGCCACCGGGCTGGCGCTGGCGGCCGTGGCGGATATGGCCCTCTACCTCATTGCGCCTGGCCACGTCTTTCTGGGCACCCTGGTCATGGCGATTATGGCGCTGTCCTGGACCTTTATCGGCGGCGCGGATGCGGCTTTGCTGCACAATCTCGCTGCCGCGCTTCCGGGCGGTGCCGCCGCCTACGCACGTCTTTATGGCCGCATGGACGCCCTCGGGCTCCTGTCGGGCGCCGTGGCCGCCGTGCTGGGAGGATGGCTGGCGGTGTCCAGGGGATGGCTGTGGCCCTACGCGGGCGAGGCGCTGGCCATGCTGCTCGCGGTCCCATTTGTCCTGAGTCTGCCGGCGGGGCGGCCCGGCGGAGCCGCGGAACCGCGACCCGGAAACCTCGTGCGGCAGGTGATCGAAACACTGGGCGAGGTGCGCAAGCGTCCGGCGGTGCTCGTACTGGTGCTGTTTGGAGCCGTGCTGGGGGTAGTGGCCACCAGCAACCACCTGTACGCGCAGTCAAGTCTGGTGCGCAAGGGACTCAGCACCTTCGGCGCCACCGCCGTCATCGGTCTGGGCGACCTGGCTGCGGCCGCGAGCAGCGCCGCCAGTCACCGGCTTGTCCGCCGCTTGCGGGCGCTCCTGATTGTGTCAGTCCTGCTGGCCGTTTCCATCAGTGGGGTGGGGGGATTGCCGGGTTTGCTGGCCGTTGCCGCCTACGGCGTCTCCTCCGTGGCCAACGGGGCCACGGATGTGCTGTTTGTGACCGAGCTCAACGATCATGCCCCGGAGGAGTTCCGGGCCGGCATCCTGTCGGTGCCGAGTTCCCTGTTCAGCCTGGGGATGATTGTCGCCTTCCCTGTGGAGGGCCTGCTCATGGCCCGGGTCGGCCTGGGACCGGTGTACGCCGGCCTGGCCCTCCTGCTGCTCGTCGTGCTGGCACTGCTGTTTCGTCCCGGCCGTCGCCCTCGGTGGACCTGACCGCTGAAACGCACCGCCGCGCGTCTGCATACGGCGGGAGATTGGCAGGGCTGCCCTGGAGATGGTCCGCTGGGGCGAGTATGATGAGGCCGACATGAAAGCTTGTTTGTGGCCAGCATGTTGGCTCAGCCTTGAGTTCCCTCACGGCGGCGGTCAAGCCGACAGGCCAACGGCCCAGCATGGGAGACTTTCAGCGGAGAGCACTTCCGGTGAGCCGGGGGCACTCCTGACATGAGCGTGGCTTCGGGGCTCAACACGGATCTCCGTGCGCGCCTGGCGGGCGTACTGCTGGAGGTGGGGTGGTTCGCGCCATGGCTCGTGGCCCTTCACGTCGGCCGCGCATGGTGGGTGCCATTCGTGGCAGCTGTTCTGGGGATGGCCGCGGCGCGCATGCCAGCCCGTTCCCGCCTGGTTCCGGTGGCGGGAGTGGCGGCACTGGCCATCGGGTTTGGCTTCGGGAGCGGATTCGGGATGGTGGCAGCGGGCATAGCCGCATGGCGCGGGTGGGCTGCGTGGGGCTTGCCCGGCAGAAGCGCTCGCATGGCCCGGCTGGTCGTCGTGCTGGTAGCGCTGGCGGCGCTCGTGGTCTGGAAATCGGCCTGGTGGCCGGTTCTCGTCGTGGGCTTGTGGGTAGGCCTGCTGGGGATCGTGGAGGCGGACCGGCCGCGCGACGTGCCCCGGCGAGACTGGTGGCGGCTTGGCCTGTGGTTCGGGGCGGCGGCGGTCGGGATCGCCCTGATTGCTTATGGCATCTCCTGGTGGGGACCGTGGAAGCTTCTGTGGCCTCCGCTCGCAAGCGTCGTCAAACTTTTCATCGTCCTTTTGTCCGACACCGTGGTCCGCCTGCTCAGCGCCCTCCACCTGGCCCCGCACCACCTGCGCCATATCCATCATGTGACCGTGCGGACCGGTCATCCCAAGGGTCCTCCCCGTATCAAGCAGGCGGGCCACGAGTACTGGTTGGTTGTGGTTTTGGCCGCTATCGGCGCTGCTCTGCTCGGGCTCGGTCTGTATGGCGTGAGGCGGCTCATGGCCACCTGGTCGCCGGAGCTGGTGGAGGACGTAGATGACAAGACCGAGCGCCGTTCAGTTGAGGTGCCAGGCGGGCGGGAGTCGTGGCGTGTCCGCCTGACCCGGCGGGTCGTGCGCCGGCACCTGGTCCGGGCTGGCCAGAGGGGAGTGGGGCCCTCGACGGGAGAAACCGTGCGCTCCTGGTTCCGCCGCCTCTACGGGTCCCAGGATGCTGTCTCCGTACACCTCTACGAAGATGTCCGCTACGGGACGGCCGCGGACAGTCGGATGCGGGCTCAGGAGACGCACAGGCGCTGGCCCCGCGATCCCAATCCCGACCACAAAGGGTCCCCATAAGCGGGCCGGACAAGCGATCCGGTCTGCCTGCGTGATGTCGCCGAAGAGGGCAAGCGCTGAAATCGGCGCCACCGTGCGGCTCGCGCGTGGAGCACGATCCATCGGCGTGTACATCGGTGAGGCGTGACTCTGGCACACGGCAGGGAGGCTTCCCGCCGGTCACGAATGTCGCAGCAGCAAGGACAATCTGTTTGCCCCATCGAGGAGGCGAGCCATGCACCGCGGCACGCTCTGTCTGACGTTTGACTTTGACGCGATCTCGCTCTGGATCTCGCGCAGCATGCTGTCCACCACTCCGGTCTCCCGTGGGGAGTTTGGGGCGTTTGCCATCCCGCGGCTGCTGAATCTCCTCGAGGTGCGCGGCATCTCGTCCACCTGGTTCATTCCCGGTCACACCATCGAAACCTATCGAAGCCTGTGCCAGGAGGTGGTGGCGGCGGGACACGAAGTAGCGTTGCACGGCTACGCGCATGAGAATGCCGGGACGCTCTCGCCGGAAGCCGAACGCGACATGTTTCGCCGCGCCTTCGACCTGATTGCCGATCTGACCGGAAAGCCTCCCCAGGGCAACCGGACTCCGGCCTGGGACCTCACTCCGCATACACTCGGCATCCTGGAGGAACTGGGCGTGACCTACGACAGTTCGCTTATGAGCACGGACTACACGCCGTTTTACGCCCGCGCCGGCGACGAGATTCCTCTTGACGGGCCCACGCGATTCGGCCGCACCACGAATCTGGTCGAGCTGCCCGTGTCCTGGTCGCTGGACGACTACCCGCATTTCGAATACCTTCGCGGTGTGCTGCCAGGATTCCGCGCCGTCGATGCCGTTTACCAGAACTGGCTCCAGGATCTGCAGTACATGGTGCGCGACTTTGACCGCGGCGTCGCCGTGGTTACGTTCCATCCGCAGGCCATCGGGCGCGGGCACCGGCTCTTGGGACTCGAGCGCTGGCTCGACGCGGCCGCAGAACTGCCGCTCAGCTATTCTCGTCTCGATGCGGTGGCCGCGGACTACCGCGGCGGTGCTGCCCTCGGCGTCTACGA
>JBMFXK010000306.1:0-3845 GCA_049964315.1 Clostridia bacterium
GGCATTTGCGCCTCTTTGCGGTCACATCGGGTCCGGCGTTACTGCAAACGCTGGGCTAACTACCGATAACTGCCCGCCAAGTGGTCGCGCACTGGTCTTGGAACTCGTGGCAGTTTATGGCGGCGATGGGGCGATGGAACCAGTCCAGGACGCGGTTCCGGGCGTTTCCCGGCGGCGCTCATAGAATGGCGCAGGCCGGGGGGATGCCAATGAACACAGCGCCGATGCGCGACGCCTGGCGGAGGATGGGTCCACGGCTGGGCCCATACCATCTGCGCCCGCTTCACTGGTGGGAGGCGGGGCAGGTGGCGAAGCTCGAGCGGCTGGTGTTTCTGGAACCGCTCTCGCGGGCCAGTGTGGCGGCTCGTTTACTCCATCCCGGCACGGTTTACGCGGGTGTCTTTGACGGCGACCGATTGGCTGCCTATTTCGGATTCTCGATCTGGGGCGCGTACGCCCACGTACTTGCCAACGTTACCCATCCTGACTACCGACGCCGCGGCCTGGCCGACGCGCTCCTCAGGATGATGGAGCCGGTGGCGCGGGCGGGTGGGGCGCGTGGCTTCCTGGGCGAGGTGCGCCCCTCCAATGCAGGTCAGCAGCGAATCCTGCGGACCCTGGGCTGGAAAGAGGTCTTCGTGATTCCGGGATTCTTTCAAAACGGCGAGGACGCCCTCATCGTATGGCGCAGCTTCGATGAAGCCCGCCCTTAGGGCTACCCTTACGGCTAGTGGAGGATTTCCAGCAGGGCCAGGAACATGGAGAGGGTCCCGAGCCCGAGAAAAATGTAGTGGGAGGCCCGGTGAGGGGTGTGAGCCCAAAGCCCGCGGACAGCCAGCGCGGCCACGACCAGCCCCAACGCCAGCCCGAACCAGGGGGACGTTCCCATAGACGCTTAGAACCCCAAAACGGGGGGCGGAAAACGCCCCCCGTTTCGCAGGTTACGCCAGGACACGGTTGAAGATGTCCAGCGTGCGTGCCCAGGCATCGCGGGCCGCATCCACATGGTAGGACGCGCGGGAATCATTGAAGAACGCGTGACCGGCCCCTTGGTAGACATGGGGCTCGAACGTCTTGCCGTGCGCCTTCATGGCCTGCTCCACCTCGGGCACCTGGCCCGTGATGCGGGCGTCCGTCTCTCCGTAGAAACCGTATACAGGGCACTGAATCGCGGCCATAGATTCCGGCGCCGGCGCCGTGCCGTAGTAGCACAGGGCGGCGCGCAGATCGGGCACCCGCGTGGCGAGGGCAAACGACAGGGCTCCGCCCATGCAGTAGCCGGTGCTGGCCACGGGCATGCCCCGCGTCTCCGCGGCATCCTTGAGCCAGTTCACCCAGCTCACCAGATCGTCCAGCATGGCGTCCGTGTCCCGGGGTCCGAACAGGCGCCCCAGCGTCGCTCCGACTTTCTGGCCCTCGTTACCGGGCAGGCGGTCCAGGTGCTGCTGGAGCACCTGCTGATCCCCCCAGGCACCCGGCGGCACGGTGTTCATGAACTCCTTGACCGCTTCGATGCGCTCGGGCGCCAGGTCCTCCGGACGGCCGCCCCGGGAATACAGGTCGGGCGCAAGCGCCGCGTAGCCCGCCATGGCGAAGCGCTCGGCCATCTCCTGGATATGTAGGTCGGGACCCCAGATCTCCTGGATCACGATGACGGCGGGCAACGGATGGCTGACCCGGGGCGGTGTGACCAGGTATGCCGACATAACCTGACCGTCGCGGGCATGCTCGACCCAGCGTCGGTTAAATTCCATGCGGATCCCCCTCTCAAATGGACCCAGGCCTTTCCAGATCCGTGTCAATTCTAGCAAACCGCGGCCATCCGACGCCGCAAAGCACAAGCGAGAGGCCCTTGCCTCTCGCCTGCAGCGATGTCTTCGCTTAGAGTTTGAGCGCTTCCAGCGCCGGCTTCAGGTGATCGTTCATCACGCGGATGAGGGTCCCTTTCATACCCAGGGACCTCGTTTCAATAACCCCCGCGCTCTCAAGCTTGCGAAGGGCATTGACGATGACCGACCGGGTGATCCCGACCCGATCCGCCACGTTGGAGGTCACGACTAGGCCCTGAGTGCCGCCGAGCTCGTTCAACAACTGCTGCACGGCCGTGAGCTCGGAGTAGGTGAGAGCCTCCAGCACCGCCTGCACGGCCGATTCCTGCCGTCCCTCCGCCTCCCGCTGCGACAGCTCAGACTGGCGCAGGATGAGGCTGATGGCCGTGATGCCAGACTCGATCAGAACCCACTGTTCGTCGTTCAACTCGTCTTCGTCCTTGCCGATCACGAGCGTGCCCAGCGTCCGGTCTTGGGAGTGAATCGGAATCCGCGTGGTGGGGTGATCCACCACCTGCAGACGGCCCCGTCCGCCGCGCCTGCGGCTGGGGCTTCCCAGCGCCGCCTCGTCACTGTACTCGGTGTCGTCCTGCCCGCCCGCGGCAATCACCACTTGGCGGCTTCGGTCCAACAGTGAGACAGGGAGCTCCAGAGTCTCACTGAGTTCCTGCACGATCGGCCCTGCCTCCCACGAATTGGCAGCTCGATCTACGGCCCGACTCAATCGCCGGACTTTCTCGACAAGGGTCAACGCGGCCACACAAACCTCCCCTTTCATACACCCAACGCAGAGACCACCTAAACCTGACAGGACCAATGTGAAAGCCTTCACAATAACGATAGCACAAAAAGCGCCGCGGACGACGATTATTCGGAGAATTTCTGGGGACAGAAGTATTGCACGTTTTCCCTCTGCTGTTCCGTCCCATCCGATTCTGTTCAGTGCGCCCAGGGTAGAGCATTCGCATTCTGCGACGCAGATATGGGGAACGGTCGGAACGGTGGGAACGGTCGGAACGGATTAGAGTCTCGTCAGCCGCCAGTGCTTAGACGGACCGGGAAGGTCCCCGCTGGCCCTCAGCGGCAGCGACAGGACCTGCTGTCCGGCGGTTACGTGCAGGGTGCCCACTGGCGTCCCGGCGATGACGGTCTTCGGCAGCGGGCGAGCGGTAAAGGTGAGGTGCACCTTGAGTCCGGGCCATCCGATCATCGAGATGGCGGAGGGAACGAGGGCGTTGACGCCGGTCGTGAGCCAGGGGGCGTCCACCGTGGCGCCGGCCGCACCGGCTCCCACCACTTGGTGCACCTCCAGGAACGGCACCGCGTTCAGGAGGTTTTCACCGGCGTGAAACGCCGCATACAGCTCGGAGGTGGCGCTCTGCTGCCCGAGCACCGCGGCGAGCACCAACACCTTCTGGCTGCCCGCATTCCGGTAAGCGGCCGCGACGTAGCAGCCGCCGGCCGCGGCCGTGCTGCCGGTCTTGACGCCGATGATGCCGGAGTGACCGAGCCAGTAGTTCACGTTGTAGACCACGTTGGCGACCGGCAGCGTGGCCTGGGGCATCGCCACGATGCTGCGGAAAGTCGCATTCCTCATGTCGTGTTCGGCAATGATCAGCTGGTCTGCGGCGGTAGATACGGTGGCGGCGCTCACGCCGCTCGCATCCGTGTAATGGGTGTGGGTCATTCCGAGCTTCTTGGCGTCCGCGTTCATTATCTGCACGAAGCTGGCCTGGCTGCCGGCCACCCAGTCGGCCAGGATGTGCGCATAGTCATTGCCAGACGGAATCAAGAGGCCCTCCAGCAGCTGGTATTCATTCAGCTGTTCGCCCGCGACGATGGGCACGACCGACTGGGTCGCCTTCTCCTGGTTGTAGAGAGCGACGTCGCTGGCGGTGACCGTGACGGTGGGTCCGGTTTCTCCCGTGGAGAGGGGGTGCGCCTTCAGCACCACGTAGGCGGTCATCATCTTGGCGAGACTCGCAATGGCGGTCGGGGTCTCGTCGGGGGTGGAGG
>JBMFXK010000307.1:0-3841 GCA_049964315.1 Clostridia bacterium
GCCGGGGCCCTATGACCGCCACCTGCCCCAGCACCTGTCCCGCCGCCTGGCAGGTGGCCACCACGACCGACAGATCGCTCAGTTCCGGCACCGGCACCTCCCGGCCGATGCGGACGGTCATGGGCTCCTCCGCCGACTCCCCGAACAGACGCTCCACGACCGGCACCTGTTCCAGCAGCTCCACCACCGAACGGAGGTGCTCGACGTCCTGGAATTCGGGCTGGCGGGCCAGCTTCATCGCCCCGTACAGCACCGGCTCACGGTCCTCCGCCGCCCGGACCGACAGCCACTCCCAGATCTCCTCCAGAATGCGTGCGTGCCGATCGAATGAGCGGGCCAGGCGATCGGCCACCTCCGACAGGGCCACGCCCCCCAGGTCCCGCGACACCTCGTCCGCCAGGGCTTGAATGGTGTGAGCATCGACGCCTTGCGGCAATGCCAGCACCCGGTTCTCCACCCGGCCAGAGTCGGTCTGAACGACCAGGACGCCGGCGTCGGCACCGATGGGCGTGAACGACAGCCGCACGACCCGGGCCCATTCCGACCGCGGCGTCACCACCAGTGCCGGGTAAGAAGTAGCTTCCGACACCAGCTTAGCGGTCTGGTGCAGAAACCATTCAATCTCGCGCACACGGGTCGAAAGCGCCTGGCGGATGCGTGCCAGATCCGGGGTGGTCAGCGGATGCTTCTTCACCAGCCGGTCCACATAGTAGCGATAGCCTCGGTCTGACGGCACCCGGCCCGCCGATGTGTGCGGCTTATCCAGCAGACCCCGGTCTTCCAGTGCGGCGAGGTCGTTCCGGAGGGTGGCGGGCGAGAGGCCGAAGTCATGGCGGCGGGCCAGCATGCCCGATGCCACCGGTTCGGCCGTGCGGATATAGTCGTCAATCACGGCAGACAGCACCCGATCCTTGCGGAGCGACAGTGCGTCGGCGTCGCGGTCGCCCATCCTGCTCCCTCCACTTGGCTGGCAGTCTCCGCCCGAGACTGCCAATTTTGGTTTTAACCTACGTCGGCGCTGAAATGGCGTCAAGGAAGCGAGCGGGCGGTTTCTGGCAGAAATTCGGGCAGGATCCGGTTCATCACCTCGAACCCGCGCGGGCTCAGGGCCAGGCGCCCCTCCTTCAGCGATACGAAGCCCTGACGCTGCAGACGCTCCACGGTGATGCCGAAGACGTCCTCCAGCGGAGTCCCAAAGCGCGCGCGAAAGTCCGACAGCACGATGCCGTCCACCTGACGCAGGCCCAGCCATACGAACTCGCTCATCAGATCGTCTGCAGTCAGCTCCTCGGTCGCGAGTGCCGCCGCCTGCCCGCCCTCGATCCGGGCCAGGTAGCCGGACAGGCTGCGCACGTTCCAGGACCGCCGGCTGCCGTCAAAGCTGTGCGCACCCATGCCGATCCCCACATAGCGGCCCTGATTCCAGTAGAGCCGGTTGTGGCGGGACTCGTATCCGGCCCGCGCGAAATTGGACACCTCGTAGCGGCGCAGACCGGCCGCCTCGGCCAGATCCCGCGCCAGGTCGGCCATGTCCGCGGTCGCGTCCTCATCCGGGAGGGCCGCCCGACCCCTCCGGACATCCCGCGCCAGCGCGGTACCAGGCTCCACCTGCAGCTGGTAGAGGGAGAGATGCTCGGGGGCGAGGTCCAGGAGGCGCGTCAGCGTCTCGCGGACGTGAGGCACCGTTTGGTCGGGGTATCCGTAGATCGCATCGAGGTTCAGGTTCCGAAAGCCGGCAGCGCGTGCCCACCTGACCGCGTCGCACGCCGCCTGAAAGTCGTGCGTCCGCCCCATCGCCTGCAGGAGATGTGTCTGCACCGCCTGCACGCCCAGGGACAGTCGATTGACGCCCGCACGCCGGTAGCCCTGCAGGGTCTCCGGCGTGACGGTGCCGGGGTTGGCCTCCAGGGTCACTTCCACGTCGGCGGCGACGGCTGCCCGGGTTCCGATGGCGGCGAGGATGCGGGCAATCACGGGCGGCGCGGTGAGAGACGGAGTCCCGCCTCCGAAATAGATCGACACCACCCGGCCGGACTCCAGAGCCCGCCGCTCCCACTCCCGGATCACCGCGTCCTCATATCGTGCCCGCCTCGACGGGTCCGTGGTCAGATGGATAGCGAAGTCGCAGTAGGCACACCGGGTGGCACAAAACGGCAGGTGGACGTAAACGCCCCAACCGTTCATGAAGGGCCCAGCTTCAAGATGGCCATGAACGCTTCCTGGGGCAGTTCCACGCTGCCCACCGATTTCATGCGGCGCTTCCCTTCCCGTTGCTTTTCCAGCAGTTTGCGCTTGCGCGTGATGTCGCCGCCGTAGCACTTGGCGAGCACGTCCTTCCGCATGGCCCGTACGGTTTCCCGCGCGATGACGCGTCCCCCGATGGCCGCCTGCACCGGCACCTCAAACAGCTGGCGGGGGATGAGTTCCTTCAGCTTCTCACACAGCGCCCGTCCGCGCCCCTGAGCCTTGTCGCGGTGAACGATGACGGATAGGGCGTCCACCACTTCGCCGTTCAGGAGAATGTCCAGCCGCACCAGGTCAGAGGCCCGGTAGGCGTCAAAGCTGTAGTCGAATGAAGCGTATCCGCGCGTGCGGCTCTTCAACTGGTCAAAGAAGTCAAACATGATCTCGTTGAGCGGCAGGCGGTAGGTAATCAGCACCCGGCGCGCATCGAGATAGCTCATGTCGCGATATTCGCCGCGCCGGTCCTGGGCCAGGTCCATGACCGCTCCGATGTAATCGCTCGGCACGATGATGCTGGCGTCCACCCAGGGCTCTTCCAGAGCCGCGATGTTGGCCGTGGGCGGCATACGGGCGGGGTTGTCAATCGTCGTCTCCTCGCCGCTGGTGAGCCGTACGCGGATGGCGACGTTGGGAGCGGTGGTGATGAGCTCGAGACCGTACTCCCGCTCCAGCCGCTCCTGCACCACCTCGAGGTGGAGCAGGCCCAGGAAACCCGCCCGGAAGCCAAACCCGAGCGCTTCGGAGGTTTCGGGCTCAAATACCAGCGCCGCGTCATTCAGCTGAAGTTTCTCCAGCGCCTCCTTGAGGCGTCCGTAGTCCTGGCTGTCCACGGGGTAGAGGCCCGAGAACACCATCGGCTGCGCCGGCCGGTAGCCGGGAAGCGACACGGGGGCCGGCCGCCCGGCACCGGTGACGGTGTCGCCCACGCGGGTGTCGCGGACATCCCGGATGGCGGCCGCGAAATAACCCACTTCGCCGGCCGCCAGTTCTCCGATGCGCGTGAGCGCCGGGCGGAACACCCCCACTTCCTGCACCTCAAACTCGCCACCCCCCTGCATGAAGCGGATGCGGTCGCCTTCGCGAATGCAGCCCTCAAACACCCGGATGTACACCAGGACGCCTTTGTAGGGATCGAAGCGCGAATCGAAGATCAGGGCTTTCAGGGGGGCGTCCGGATCGCCCGGAGGCGGCGGGACGCGGTCTACGACCGCCTCCAGCACGGCGTCAACGCCAATGCCCAGCTTGGCTGACACCAGGATGGGATCACCCTCGATGCCAACCTCCAGCAGTTCTGCCACCGCCCGGTCCGGCTCCGCGCTGGGCAGGTCAATCTTGTTGATGACCGGAATGATGGCGAGATCATGCTCCAGCGCCAGGTAGAGGTTGGCCAGGGTCTGCGCCTCCACACCCTGCGAGGCATCCACCACCAGGAGAGCCCCTTCGCACGCGGCGAGGCTCCTCGACACCTCATAGGTAAAGTCTACGTGACCCGGCGTGTCGATGAGATTCATGACGTAGGGAACGGGGTCCCCCGGACGGTGGTACTGAAGGCGCACGGCCTGCGCCTTGATGGTGATGCCCCGCTCCCGTTCAAGCT
>JBMFXK010000308.1:0-3828 GCA_049964315.1 Clostridia bacterium
CGCGGCTCGGAGCCGGACACCAGGATCGGGTGTCCGAAGCGAGCATAACGTGTCCCGGAGACCCCGTCGAGTTGTCTAGTCCGGCAGCCGCCCGCCCGATCCCGGGCGGAGCTCGAAGTCGACGGACGGGAAGCGGAAGGGGTCCACCTGGGGGAGACGGGGGGCCGTCTCCAGTGCCATCTGCGCCGCCAGCTCGCCGATGGCGGGTCCGCGCTTCACACCGAACCCGTTGCCGCCGCAGGCGATGTACAGCCGCTCGGAGACGGGACCGATGAGCGGCCGCCGGTCGGGGGTGCCGCCGCACAGACCCGCCCATGAACGGCGGAGCCGCGCCGTCTGGGCCGCGGAGATGAGCCGCGTGAGCGCCGCCGCAATTTCCTGTTCGAAACTGGCGTCTCCGCTCTCGTTGTACGCGTCGGGGTCATGCTCCCAGAGCTGGGTGCCGTCGCCGGCCAGGATGTTGGCCGGCCCGTCGGGCGTGATGTACACGTCCGAGGTGGTCTCGCTCAAGATGGGAAGGCCGCGGCCTTCGGGAAACGACAGCGAGGCGAGCTGCACCCGGTACGGCCGGAGGGGAATCTCGATGCCCGCCAGTTTGGTGATCTTGCGGGTCCAGACGCCGGCCGCCACCAGCACGCGGGCGGCCTCCACGCGGCCGGATGAGGTGTCCAGGATGACCTTGTCGTCCTCCAGCATGACGCCGGTCACCGTGCAGCCGATGCGGAGCTGTAGGCCGAGGCTCCGCGCGTACGCGACGGTGGCGTCAGCGTAGGCGGTGGGATTGACATGCCAGTCGGTGGGCGACCACATCCCGTAGGTGTCCGCATCCAGACCATCTAGAAGCGGAAAGCGCTCCATGATCTGCCGGCGGTCGAGAAGCTCGAGGGGAATTCCCCGCCCCCTCAGGTCCCCGGCAATCCGATCCATGGTCCGGCCCTCCGCGTAGGAGCACAGGGCGAGTCCGCCGGCACGTTCAATCATGGTGGTGTCGCCGCTCCGCGCCAGGGCGTCCTCAAACAGTTGACGGCTCCGGGCGACCCACTGCTGGTCATCGGGGTTGGCCAGGAGCTGGGAGACAATGCCGCCAGACTTGGCGCTCATGCCCCCGCCGGCCGAATCTCGGGCCTCCAGAAGCAGCACCTCCCGGGATCCTGCCTCCACTGCCGCCAGTCCTGCCGCTGCCCCCCACACCCCGGCTCCGATAATCACGAGGTCGTACACCGCGCGCCTCCCGTTTTCTTGCCCGAACCCACCCGCCAGCATCCGGTCCGAGCCGATCCGGTCCGACTGCCCCGTCTGCCGGTCTGGCCGTCTTGCTCAAACCCCAGGCAGAATCGAGGGGGACAGGCCTTTCGAGCGAGCATACGATGAGGGGCGGCAGGCGTCGAGGATCGCCTGACCCTTCTTTGTAAAACAGGCAGGACTGCGCCGCGGCGGCGTGGAATCGCGGGCCCCAGAGAGAAGGGATGTCATGATCCGGTCGCCGGCAGCCGACGCTGTTCAAGCGGCTCTCGACCGCGCCATCGCGCGGTATCGAGGCCAGAGACCGAAATCGTACGCCGCCTGGAGCCGGGCGGCCGGCGTCATGCCGGGCGGAAACACCCGCAGCGTCGTCTATCACGGTCCGTTTCCCCTGGTGATGGCTGAGGGCGCCGGGGCCCGCGAGCGGGATTTGGACGGGCACGAGTACCTGGATTTTCTGAACAACTTCACGTCCCTCATCCACGGCCATGCTCATCCTGCCATCGTCGAGGCAGCCGTCGCGCGCCTGCGGCGCGGATCGGCCTTTTCCGCCTACCTGCCCGAGCAGGGCGAACTGGCTGAGATCCTGGTCTCCCGGGTGCCGGGCCTGGACCGCGTGCGTTTCTGCAACTCCGGCACGGAGGCCACGCTGCTGGCGGTGCAGACCGCCCGCGCTTACACCGGCCGCTCCGACATCATCAAGATGGAGGGCGGGTATCATGGCGGGCACGACGTGGCCGAGGTGAGCGTGCACCCGGACCCGCAGATCGCCGGACCCGCCGACCGGCCCCTGGCGGTTGCAGAGTCACGCGCGGTCGATCAGCGGGCGCTGCAGGGTGTGCACGTGGCGCCGTTCAACGACGCGGACGCCCTGGAGGCGGTGCTGCGCGACCATTCCCAGGAGACCGCGGCCATTCTGCTGGAACCGGTCATGGGGCAGGCGGGTTACATTCCGCCGCTGCCCGGCTATCTGCAGCACGTGCGCCGGCTGGCCGATCAATATGGAGTGCTCTTGATCTTCGATGAGGTGCAGACCCTGCGGGTAAGCTACGGCGGCGCCCAGGAGCTTTACGGGGTGACGCCGGACCTCACTGCCATGGCCAAGATTATCGGCGGCGGCTTTCCGGTGGGGGGATTCGGCGGCCGCGCCGACATCATGCGGCTCTACGATCCCGGGACGGACGGCGCCCTCTTTCACACCGGCACCTTCAACGGCAATCCGGTCACCATGGTGGCGGGACGCGTGGCCATGGAGCTGCTCTCGCGGGAAGCGCTGGACCGCCTGGACCGGCTCGCGGCACGCTTCCAGGAAGGCCTGCAGGAAAGCCTGCGCCAAACCGGGCTGGCCGGTTCGGTGACCCGCTCCGGCTCGCTGCTGGGCCTGCACTTTACGAGCGTCCCGCCTCGGAACTTCCGAGAGGCCGCGGCCTCTCCCGGGCCGCTGGCCTGGCTGCTTTACTTCGAGCTCCTGGAGCGGGGCATTCATACCGCGCCGGGACGCGGCGCCTTCAATCTCTCCACCGTGATGGATGAGCCCCTGGTGGAGGACGCATTGTCGCGCGTCGGCTCGGCACTGGCGGCGGTGGCGAGCGCCGCCGGCGGGGCACCGGATCTTGCATGAGGGCAAGAATGAGGGTGATGAGGTCATGACGGTAATGAGAGTAATGACGGCAATGACGGTGAGGAGGACACCATGAGCGGCACCGTGTGTCTCACATTTGACTTTGATTCCTTCTCCGGCGAGCTTCCCAACGGGTCCCCCGGGGATCTGTCGCGGGCGGAATTCTCCGCCGCCGGCGTCCCCCGCATCCTGAACCTGCTCGACCACCGCGGGATCCCCTCCACCTGGTTCATCCCCGGACACACGGTCGAGACATACAAGACGTTGTGCCGCGACATCGTGCAGGCCGGTCACGAAGTGGCGCTGCACGGGTACGCCCACGAGAACAACAGCCGCCTGACGGCGGATGAGGAGAGGCGGGTCACCCGGCACGCCTTTGAGGTGGTGGGTGAGCTGCTGGGTGAGGCGCCAAAGGGTGCGCGGACGCCGTCCTGGGACCTGTCGGCAGCGACGCTCGACATCATGACCGAGCTGGGTCTGGTCTACGATTCGAGCCTCATGGCCCATGACTACCAGCCCTACTTCGTGCGTCAGGGCGACCGCCACAGCATCGAGAGCCCGTCGGTCCTGGGACAGCCCTCGCGCCTTGTCGAGCTTCCCATCAGCTGGTCGCTGGATGACTGGCCGGCCTTCGAGACCAACGGGCGCGGGCGGGCCCTGCACAACGCGCGGCTCGTGTTCGAGAACTGGCGTGACGACGTCGTCTACATGCTGCGCGACTTCCAGGACGGCGTGGTCACCCTGACCAGCCATCCCGAGGTGACCGGCCGCGGTCACCGGCTCCTGGGATATGAGCGGCTGGTGGATGAGCTGGCGGGGATGGGCGTGACGTTTTCGCGCATGGACAGCGTGGCGGCGGAGTTCCTCGCCGGCCGCCGCTACGGGGAGTACCGCCCCCAGCACGGCCGGTTCCGGGAACGTCCTCCCGGTTAAGGCTCCGCACCCCTGTCGCAAAGGAGTTGGAT
>JBMFXK010000309.1:0-3824 GCA_049964315.1 Clostridia bacterium
ACGGCGGAGCCACGACTATGCCCGATACGGGACGACGAGCCTGTTTGCCGCCCTCAACTACGACACGGGAGAAGTGGTGGGGAGCCTCCGTCGGCACCACCGCACCCAGGAGTTCAAGCAGTTTCTGGAGCAGCTGGACGCCACAGTTCCCCCGGACCTGGCCGTGCATCTGGTGCTCGACAACTACGCCACGCACAAGAGCCCTCCGATCCAGCGGTGGCTGGTGCGGCACCCGCGGTTCACCCTGCACTTCATCCCCACCGGCTCGTCCTGGTTGAACCTGGTGGAGCGGGGGTTCGCCGAACTGACCACGAAGAAGCTCCAACGCTCGGCCCACCGGTCGGTCCCGGACCTCGAGGCGGACATTCGAGCCTGGGTGGCCACGTGGAACGCGAATCCCCGGCCCTATGTGTGGGTCAAGACGGCCGACCAGATCCTCGCGTCCCTCAAATCCTACTGTCAACGAATTAATGGTTCAGGACACTAGGAGCTCCTCAATATATTCCGGATATTCGACCACGTCCCTCTCCTCGAAGTGGATGTCGTGATCCTAGAGAAACGCCATAGCCGCCCGGCACCCGGCTCACCCCGGAGCATGATACACCCTCAGGTGAGGCCAATCTGATCGCCTCCTCTAGTCGCGTGTTAGCATTGTGACCATCGCTAAGCACCTTGACTAAGCCCGGTAGAGCGCTGGTCGCTCGCGCAACCCGCGTCAGGTCGTCATTTCTGTTCCGCCCCGAGAACGTCCGTCCCCATGCTCTGGTATCGTGCGCCCGCCACACTCGCGCGCACCGAGTGCCCAAGCCCTACCGCCCGACGGTCGTCAGGATCACCGGCCAGCAGAGTCCTCAGCCGTGCGCGGACCCCGAAAAACCTCATTTCCGACGCCCCTTGCCAGGGCGATCCGCATGCCGATACGGTAATGCAGCACGACGCGCCGAGAACCCCAGGACGAGACCGGCTAAACGCCGATGGTCTAACCGCTCACCGGCGTACAAAGCCTCAACGTGTAGCGCTGAAGTGCTGTCTGCCGATCCACCAGCCGGGCCAAGGTTGCGAAGACCAGCATGTTGCGTAGTCGCCAGAAGGGCCAATCCGCGGGGTCCGCCATGTGGCCACGCGCAGCAGATCTGCTGCACTCCCCGTGAGCCGCGGATGCTACTCCACCAGCACGAGAGAAAACACCCGGCAGAGCGTGGGCGGCCCAAGCGGGGCGGCCACCGTGCGCGTAGCCTGATGACGACCGTGAGAAGGACCGACTTCACTCTGAATGGCCTATCCGACCGTCTGCTAGGTTTGGGCGAGGGCTGGACCTGCGCGGATAGCTCTCCAGCCAGCAGGCTCGGTGAATGTCCCCCACCCGTCGTCCGATGCTTTTCGTCTGATGCTTTCGGCCGGCGCTTCTCGCCCCCGGCCGCCGGTCCCTGAGGGTGCAGATCTCTCATTGGTATCGGTGGTAGCCGCGGATTCTTTGCTAGAGTCGGGCCCTGTCGCCGGGTGACGGACTCTCGCGTCCCGCGCAGTTCGTTGGCCTCATTGACGGCTTCTCTCGTAGTCATGCCCCACTTCTGAGAGCCGGGTCCGGACCCTTTCCGTGGACCATGGACTCCCCGGTACGCCATGGCGATGGTCTCACTGGCCAATTCGACGAAACGGATATAGGCTCATCACAGACCGATGGACGTCCCTGGACGAATGCAAGGGGGTTCTGACTGATGCCGCACATTCCGTTCCCGGATTCCGAGCACTTCCACGATGCCGATCACATCATCCGCATCGAAGCCTGGAACGAGCCAGTGACTCACGCCCACCTGTCTCTCTATCGGCGGTTAATGTTCGGGCCGTCTCCCCTGTCACGCACCGAACGGGAGGCGATCGCGCTTGTGGTATCCACGGCTAACCACTGCCACTACTGAATCACCCATCACCAGCGGGCGCTGGACGAAGTGTCTAACGACCCCAGTCTGGGGGAATTGCTCCGTGCGGGCGGGCTACCCGAGGAGCCGCCAATCCGGGCGCTCCTGGAATTCGCCCGTCATCTGACCGTCCACGTGGGAGATGACCACGGAGGGCACGTGACCCGACTACTGGCGTCGGGCTACAGCGTTGCCGCCGTGCAGGACGCCGCCCAGGTCGTCGCCTACTTCAACTACGTCAACAGGCTCGCCTTGGGACTCGGGGTTGAACTCGAAGCCCGCTGGGACTTGGGGGACCGCGGAGGGCTCGTCCCATGAGGCCTGCTCGTGACCACTACATCGACGCAAACACTAGCCCGTCTCTTGCAGTAGCGTACCGCGGGCAGCGCCGTTCGGACAAGCAAAAGGCCCTCCGGGTGCGGGATAACGGGGTTGGCAAGACTCCCAAAACATCGCGAAAGAGGGCACTTCGTCGACGCATCGTACCACACTGTTTCTTCGCCGCCGAATCTAGACCGGCGACGACCGCGTGGTGGCGCATGTTGGCGCCCATGTGTTGGGGACGGTCGCCGAGCACGTGGGGCTGACCGCCACGGGCCACATCGCCCTGCGGGCTGCCGCGCTCATGTCACTCCCGGTCGACCCCCTCGTCACCGAGGTCATCGTGCGGGCCGACAGGGCGGGCTGTTCACACAAGTTTTGGGCCCATTGCGCCACTCGCCGCGTGCTGTTTTGCGTGGAACCTCCGCTGACGGCGGAGCTGGCCACCATCATTCTGGACCATGCTCAGCTCCGCTGGATCCCGGCCCTCACGGCGGATGGCCCGCGGAAGGCGCCGCCAGCGAGGGCGCGGAACTCACGCGCGGGTAGGTCTGACGGACCGCCGCCGGGGACGCGAATGATGGTGCGGCGGAAGATCCTCCGTCCCGGCGCCCAACTGAGGTTCACCGACGTCCGGGCTACCGCTACCAACTGTGCCTGACGAATGCGCGGGACGCGGATGGCGCGTACCTGGAGCGCCATATAGTGGGCGCGGGCTTTGTGAGCGAGCCATCCGCCACCTCAAGGCGACCGGGTTGAGCCATTTGCCGTCGGAATCGTTCACACAAAATACTGCCTGGCTCACCGCGTTGCTGTTAGCGGGCGATTTGCTCGCCTGGCTGAAGGGGCTCTGCCTCCCCGAGCCGCTGCGCCGGGCGGAACCGCCCCGGCTCCGCTATACGCTCCTCCACGTGCCCGCGCGGCGGACGATCCTGCGGCTGCCCCGTACGTGGCCGCGCGCGGAGGCGCTAGTCACGGCCTTTGCCCGCTGTGCCGGCCTGCCCAGACCCGCCCCGGCCGTCGGCTAACCTGCTCCCCGCCCTTCCCCTCATAGAAGCTCCCGGAGCCCCCCTTGGTGGGGGCGGGCCCTGTTGCCCTTCCCGCGGGGGACGCGCCGCGGATCCGCTGTGCTGTCCGCGTCGATCCACCCGTCACGGGCGCCCCGGTGCTTGCTCGGCCCCCGGAGCTGAGGCGCCTCGCTCCGGATCCACCTCCGGCACCCCGCTCCGGAACTTAATGCAAGGTTTGGGCTAGCGGAGGACCTTTGGCACCACCACATGGGGCCGGACCGTTCTGCGGGGCAGGGTGGCGACGGAAGCACTTGATGTACCCTGTGGCTGGATCGCCGGACGGGGTCGAGTAGGCCCGCGCCAAGCCGTTGTCGACCGAGGTTCTCTGAGATCCCATTCTGGTTGCCGTCGGGCGAAGTTCCCTGAAAGAAGGCCCGGCACGTGCTGGGTGCAGGTGCGGCCGCGCTCGAGGATTGCCGCCCGACAGAGGTCTCTCAACTCCTGGCCACTCCTCGCAGTCCGAGCACCGGCACCGCGTAATCAGCAGCCTCGGCCGTTACCTGATCAAAAGGCG
>JBMFXK010000310.1:0-3823 GCA_049964315.1 Clostridia bacterium
GCACGGCACGCAGGAACTGCCAGTCCGCTGCCGTCATCATGGAGGTGGCCGACTCCACGTACACGCCGTCAAACTGCGACAGACGCTGGAGCAGGCGCGGGTACCAGGCGGCACGGTCGGCGCGGGTGCCGATGACGGCGGTGAGCGTCGTCATCGCCGCCAGACTGTCCGCCATCGCGGTGATCCGGATGGCGGGCGCGCGGTCCGCCGGCAGGAGCGGGTAGTAACCCACCAGCAGGAGCCGCGGCCGCGTCATTGCCCCAGCACCCCGCGATACACCGCCTCCATGCGGTCCAGCGAAGCCGTCCAGCGAAAGTGATCGCGCACCATCACCCGGCCCGCCGCGCCCATGCGGGCCCGGAGCGCTGGATCCCGCCACAGCGCCTTCATGGCGGTCCGGAGCGAGTGCACGTCATTCGGCTCGACGAGAATGCCGGTGGCGCCGTCCCGGATGACTTCCGGGATGCCGCCGGTGGCCGATCCGATGACCGGAAGACCGCGCGCCGACGCCTCCAGGGTCGCCACCGAGAAGGACTCGCGCCGCGACGGGAAGGCGCCCACGTGAGCCCGGTCCATAATCTCCCTCACGGCTTCCGGTGAAACCTGACCCGGCCACCGCACCATCTCCGCGACCCCGAGCTCTGCGGCCCGGCGACGAAGCTCATGCTCCCCACCGCCGCTGCCCAAGAGCCATAGCACCCAGGGAGGATCGATCGCCGACATGGCCTCAAGCAGGATGTCGAGCCCATACGTGGGTTCCAGGTGCTTGTTGTTGACCACCGTGAAGGGACCCGGTGGTTCCCCGGCTCGTGGATTCTCGAGCCAGGCGTCGTCGACACCCCACGGAATGATGTCCAGCGTGGCGGCCGGCACGAGGCGGGAGGTGACCCGCTCGAGATATCCGCTCGTCACGGCGATGCGGCTCGCCTGACGCAGCGTCCACACCAGGACCTGCCGGTTCAAAGGATTGCGCGGGAACACCTCGACGTCGCCGCCCCACACCGACACCACCAGCGGGCGGACCCGGGAGAGGGCCGCGATGAGGCCGTAGCTTGATGCGTAGTGCGCGTGGACCAGATCGGGACGAAAGCGGGCGGCTGCCTCTCTCACCCGGCGCGCCAGAACGGGCAGATTAAAGCGCCCACGCACGAAGCGGGGCAGCAGTTCCACGTCGAGCGGGGGATCGTCCCAGGGGCGCTCCGTCAGAAGATAGACGGCATGACCGCGGCTCAGGAGCCCGGTCGCCCAGCGTCGGGTGTGGACGCTGCCCCCATCACCCACCATCAGGATACGGATGTCGGGTCCTCCTTTGCGGGTGTGAACTCGCCGTCGGCAGCCCGCGTGCGCCGCGCATCAGACCCGAGGCCCTGAACCCAGCGGTCCATGATACCCTCCCAGGCGTAGTGCTGGCGGACAAAGCGGCGGGCATTCTCGGCCTGCCGGGACAGCGCCTCAGCACCCAGATCGGCGTAACCGCGGACCGCTGCCGCGAGAGCGTCACCATCGCCGGGCGGCACCGTGATGCCAGCGCCGCTCTCGGCCACCACCCCCGCCATCTCCCCTTCTCCACTGAAGATGACGGGCACCCCCGCCGCCCAGGCCGGAAACGCCTTGGAAGGGCGCGCACCGGAAAAAAGCGGATGCCGGCGCAGCGGTACGATGACCGCCCGGGCCAGCGCGAAGTACTGCGGCATGCGGTCGAGCGGCTGCAGCCCCTCGAACCACACCTGCTGGAGTCCCCGCCGGCGCGCTTCCTGTTCAAGCTCCTCGCGCACGGGTCCGTCTCCCACCAGCAGGAACAGGATGTCGGGGCGCTCCCTCAGAGACTGGGCCGCATCGAGGATCACCTCGAGACCCTGCGCATACCCAATCGTGCCCGGATAGAGGAAGATACGGTGCGACGCCGGATCCAGCCGGCGATTCAGATCCGGATCGATGCGGGTGACCTGAAAGCGGGCCGGATCGACACCGTTCGGGGCAAACAGGACGTGTTCGGAGGGGAGGAGACCCGTCTGACGGATAGCGTCGCGGATCCCTTCCGTGACGGCCGACACCCGATAGGCATGCCGGTAGAGAAAGCGCTCCAGGTTCTCGGAGACGCGGATGGCCCACCGATTCTTGACCAGTCCCAGCGCCACCGCCGAGGCAGGCCAGAGGTCCGAAACTGAAAGGATGTAGGGCACGTGCCACCGGCGGCTCTGCACGTAAGCCGTAATGCCTAAAAAGAGCGGCGGCGACTCCACCAGCAGGTAAGTGCTGCGGCCGGAGCGTCTGAGCCCAAAGTAACTGGACACAACGAATGAAAAGTAGCTGACGAGACGCCGCCAGAAGCTTCCCGAGGGCGCCGGGTAGATCCAGGTGCGGATGACCGGGATGTCGCCGTCGGCCTCGCGGGTCAGGACCTTGCCCGCGTAACGCCGGTCGCGATAGCCGAGATGGTGGGGAAAGGCGGTCACCACCCGGACGTCATAGCCATGGCGCAGGAGCTCCCGGGCCATCGCCTGAAGCCGTATCGAGGCGGCGCCAGGTTCCGGGGGATAATATTGAGTCAGGATGGTGACGGAGGATGCCCTGACATCCGAAATTCGACTCGTCCCCCCATTTCCCGTTTCCGGTCGGGTTTTCATTCTAGCACGTGACCATGACACCCTCGGTTACGGAAGGAGGCGTGGCCGGATGCGGCGGGAAGACATACCGCAGGCCTTTGCCGGGGGGCGGATCCGCACGGTCCGCGCCCTTCAGAAAGATGCCCTGGCCGGGTTCACGGAAGCGGCGCGCACCGGCGGCGACCGCGTGCGCCTCGAAATCGGCCCCTATGAGCTTTTGCTGATTTCGGGCCCGCAAGACATCGAGCAGGTGCTGGTGACCCAGAACCGGCGCTTCACCAAGGGGCGCGCCCTGCAGTACACGCGGCGAGTCCTCGGGCGCGGACTGCTGACCAGCGAAGGCGACTTCTGGCGGCGGGAACGACGTCTTATCCAGCCCGCTTTTCACCGCCAGCGCATCCATGGCATGGGTCAGGTTATGGTGGACTACGCCTCGCGCGCCGCCCGGTCCTGGCAGGATGGTGCGGTGTACGACGCCGCGGCCGAGATGATGCGGCTCACATTCTCGATTGCGGCCGCCACGCTGTTCAGTGCCGAGGTGAGCCGTGACGCGGATGTGGTCCGGGAGACCCTGACCATTGCCATGCGCCATGTGAACGGCCGCGTGCGCACTCTCGTCCGCCTTCCCGCGTGGATGCCGACCCCGTCCAACCGGCGGTTTGAGCGAGCGGCCACCCGTCTCGACCAAGTTGTGCACGGCATCATCCGGGCGCGCCGGCAGGAGGACGGGGACCGGGACGGCGACGACCTGCTGGCGCTCTTGATGGCCGCCACCGACACCGACGGCAGCCATCTCTCCGACCAGCAGCTGCGGGATGAGATCATGACCCTGCTCCTGGCCGGGCACGAGACCACCGCCAACCTCCTGGCCTGGACCTGGCTGCTCGTGGACCAGAATCCCGCCGCGCGGGACGCGCTCGAGCGGGAATGGGACACGGTGCTGGGAGAACGGCCGGTGTCCGCGGACGACTACCCTGCGCTGCCCTACACCAACGCCGTGGTGAGCGAGGTGCTGCGGCTTTATCCTCCCGCCTGGATTATCGGCCGCGCCGCCGTCGAGCCCTTCGAGCTGCCGCCCCTCACCCTGCCCGCCGGGACCCAGGTGCTTATGAGCCCGTGGATCGTCCAGCGCGATCGGCGTCTGTTTGCGGATCCCGACGCGTTCCGTCCGGAGCGGTGGCTCGACGGCAGCACGCGGAATCTTCCTCCGTTCGCGT
>JBMFXK010000311.1:0-3823 GCA_049964315.1 Clostridia bacterium
AACCCTCGCGTGGCCCGATCTGCTCGCACGCTGGGATGGCGGAGGGTGGTGGGGCGGGCTCCGGGCCTCTCTGTGGGCGCTGGCCCACCCCGAGGAGGCGCCCCCGTTATGACACGACCGGTCGTCCCCTGCGCGTGGGTGAGCAGTGTGGCGGGGCTCACCATCACCACCGAAGGCGTGCCCGGTCAGCTCGGGGATCGGTGCTGGATCGAGACGCCGCGGAGCGCAGTCCCGGCCGAGATCGTGGGATTTGGACGGGCGAGCGCCGTGTTGATGCCGCTCGGTCCGGTGGACGGCTTGCGACCGGACTGTCGGGTCATCGGCACCGGCGCCCCGGGAACGCTGCCCTTATGGGAAGCGGTGCGGGGCCGGCTCGTCAACGGCATCGGCGGGGTCCGTGACGGTGGAGCGCGGGTCGTGGGACCCCGCCTTCCGTTGATGAGCCCGCCGCCGGCTATTACCGACCGGCGGCCGCTCACCACGCCGTGGGTGACCGGTCTTAGGATCCTCGACGTGTTTGCCACTCTGGCGTTCGGCCAGCGGGTGGGGATCTTTGCGGGCCCAGGGGTCGGCAAGTCGACTCTCCTGCTCGATCTGCTCTCGCAGGCGCCGTATGACGTGGCGGTGGTCGCGCTCATCGGGGAACGGGGTCGGGAAGCCGCCGCGTTCTGGCAGGCGCTCACGCCGCATACCCGCTCGCGCACCATTACGGTTGTCGCGCTGTCGGACGATCCGCCGCTCCAGCGATTAGCAGCGGTCGACGCGGCGCATCGATGGGCGGAAGCAGCTACCGAGGCCGGGCAGCGCACTCTGCTGGTGGTGGACTCGATCACCCGCGCGGCCCACGCAGCCCGGGAAGTCGGACTGGCCACGGGCGAACCTCCCACAGCTCGTGGCTACCCCCCCTCGCTCTTCAACCGGCTGCCCCGCTGGTTCGAACGGGCGGGCGCGTTTCGTACCGGAACCTGCACGGCCCTCTATACGGTGCTGCTTGATGCCGATGACCCCGAGGATCCGGTAGGGGATGCGGTACGCGGCCTGCTGGACGGCCACATTCTCCTCGACCGGGAACGGGCCGAGCGGCGCGCATTTCCGGCGGTGGATCCCCTGAAATCGCTGTCGCGGGCACAGGACGACTTGCTCAACGCGACGCAGCGCACTCTCGTGACCCAGGCGCGCCGGGCGCTCAGTCGCGCGCAGGATCTGGAGGACATGGTGGCGGTCGGGGCGTATCAGCGCGGCCGCGATCCCGCCCTCGATACTCTGTTGGATCAAGCCCAGGCTCTAAACGACTGGGTTATTCAAGAACGCGCTGTGGTCAGCGGCTGGAACTCCACCTGGGAGGATCTAGCACGCCTTGTGAACCCGGCGCCATAGGACGGTGAACCTCGTGACCAACCGATTTCAGACTCGACATGGCCTGGCCGTATGGGAGGATTGGACTGCACACGCCGAATCCGAGGCGGCCACGCAGTTGGCCGCCACCCGCGCAGCCCAGGCAGCCCTGATGCCGCCGGATACCGGAGATTCCGGAGACTCCGCATTTCTCTGGGCGCTCCGGGGCGCAGTGCATGAGAGGCAGGCCGACCAAGCCCGCCTGCTGGCCGCACAGGCGGCGCGTGAGGAAACCGCCTGGCGCGACGCCCACCGCATCCATCAACAGGCGGACCGGGTTATCGAGCGTGTGCGCACCCGCCACACTACGGCCGCTCGGCGGAAAGCCCGGCGGCTCCTTGAAGGAGGACGCGCGTGAATATGGGCGCACCCCCCGTCCTTTATCCGGCGCGCCTGGCAGCTGCACCGGCAACTTCGCCCGGGCACTGTGGGCCATCATCTGCACCTTCACGCGATTCCGGGATGACGCCCGTGGCGCCTTCGGCCTCCGAGCCGCCGGTGGCCGGTGCGCGTTTTGCGGATCTGGTCCGCCGATCGCATCCAGCCGCCCGTTCCCCTTGCCCGGCAGACGCGCCTTTTCCCGCCAGCCCGGTTGACCCGCAGACATATAGGTCGCTTGCGGCCCTCAAGCTGGACGAGGGTCCGGTGCCACGCGTGCTCGCGCACGCCCCGACCCCGGGCAAAAGTCAAGCTCAAGGATCCCGGGCGAGGCCGTCGCGGCGCATTTCGGTTGCAGAGGGAGTCCGGGTGGTCGCTCCGCCTGTGGCGCACACCCCGCGTCGATGGGGCGGGGATATTGTAACCGCTGTCCACGCGCGGGCGGTCTCTTCCGGGCTCCCAAGCCCTGCCCTGGCCCACCCCTCGACGACGCGGCAGCGGCATCCCGATACAAGGACGGGGACCGCTCCGCGGGTTGTTCGCGCGACACCCGGCGGGGCAGTGTCGACTCCCGCCCCGGCATTGACCCCGGTATCGGCGCCTTTGTGGTCCCGCGGGAGTGACGCGCCGGCACCAACGCATCCGGGAACGCCTCGCTCAGACGCTCCCGCCGTTCGTCCTGATCAGCTGGCAGCCTCCACGGCACCGGCGGGAGTGCCCGTTCCTCCCACCACGCCCCCAAACCACCTGGCCGGAAGCGCCCCGGCGCTGGCATCCGAGCTGTCGACCAGTGACCCGACGACGCTCTCCCCTGCCGCGCCACCGTCCAACGGGTGGGCGATTCGTGCCCTCGGGGGAACCGGCGGGACGCGCCGCTTCCAGCTGCTGCCGCCGACACCCGAGGCCCCGCTTCATGTGACGCTCGACACCCTGACGAGTCAGGTGCATGTGACGCTGCCTCTCGCTTGGTCTCCGGTTGCGGACAGTCTCCGCGCCGACCCGCGCGGCCTTGTCGCCGCAATGGCACCCAGCGGTTTTACACCGCAACAGGTCCAGGTCAGCGTCCGCCACGAGCCGGGCGGGTCATCCGGGCCTCCGCCCGGACGCGGACACACCTCCTCCGGTTCCTCATCACCCCGTCGCCGGCGGCCCCGTTGATCGGCTGGTGTCCGGCGGGCAAAGGAGCTATCCATGTCAATTCCTATCACGACTATCACAGGAGCGGCGGCCACCGCCTCCTCCACCACATCCGGAACATCCGGAACAACCGGATCCATCGGGTCGAGCGGCTTGAACCAAGTCCTCAACGAGCAGGACTTCTTTCAACTGTTGGCCGCTGAACTCCAGAATCAAGACCCCACGCAACCCGTCAGCCCGACCCAGATGATGACCCAGCTGGCGGAGTTCGGGCAGCTTGATACCCTGACCCAGATCCAAACTTCCACCGCGCAGGAAGCGCAGGCGGCCGCCCCTATTTTGAACGGGGCCGCCCTCATCGGCCGCACGGTGACAACGGCAACGGGGTCGGGGGCTGTGACCAGCGCCAGTGTGCAAAACGGCACTGTCAGTATCCAGGTGCAGGGCCTCGGGACAGTCGCCTTAAGCGACGTGTTGAATGTGACCGGCTAACCTCACCGGTCGTCGGGTCTGCCGCCATGACGGCCGCTATGGCGTCAATCGTGAACCGTCCATCATCGCGTCCATCATCGCGTCCATCATCGCGTCCATCATCAAAGGAGGCTTCTCGTGAGTGGTTTGAGTGCTGCAGCCAGCGGCTTGCAGGCGGCTGACCAGCAACTGAGTGTAACCTCGGAGAATCTCGCCAACATCAACACCGTCGGCTACAAGAGCCAGCAGACTCTCTTTGAGCAGATGTTCGAACAGGTGACAACCGGTGGCTCCGCGCCTACCGCAACCGCCGGGGGCACGGATCCGATTCAGGAGCCCACGGGGTCCGCTGTCTCGCTGGCCATGACCGAGAGCAATCAGTCCGAGGGAAGCATCACCGAGACCGGTATTTCGTCGAACGTGGCTCTCGCGGGAACGGGGC
>JBMFXK010000312.1:0-3807 GCA_049964315.1 Clostridia bacterium
GAGGTCGTGCAGGGCGGCCAGATAGGGGAGCCAGCGGGCAATCTGTGTGGCGGAGCGGCCCACCAGAGGCGCCAACCGGGACGGCACGTCGGAAAATGGGCCTTGGGCCAACACGGCCGCCGCCACCGACCCGGTGTCGATCATGTGGCAAAGCAACGGATGAAAAGGGTTGGTCTTCCCCCAGATGGACGCGAGCGTATCACTGTGGGTCATTGGGTGTGTCTTTCGATAAATCCCGTTGGTAGAATGGTCATGGTCGTTCACCTACCTCATATGGCCCCGAACGTCGGAGGCGTTCTTCGCCAAGTCCGCTCGTTTCCATCCGAGGTTCTTGGAGGGGGTCGGCTTATCATTTGGGACATAAACCGAGACACTGATGCCATCGGTCGAATCCCTGACAATTCCCATATTCGCTAAATTGTGGATGGATCCTGCTGGGCGTAGACCGCGAGGATCGCATTCGGATGTAACGTGTCACCGGCTGTCGAAATGTCCGTCGCGGTCACCTTCCTCACGGCGAAGAGGTGACGGGCTATTCCATAGCCGTTCAAGGCTGTGATTTCATCGTACGACTGCACGTCAGACACGCAGGGATAAAGTCGACGATGCCGGGAAGTCGAAGAACGAGTCTTCCCCCAAGCCCACCGACCGGGAGCACCAAAGGGCGCGGGGGGATGTTGCCGAGCGAGTTCCAGCCAGCGATACCGGGTCTTGCGGGGGATTCCGAGCTCGGCGGCAATCACACTGGCCCGCTTCGTCTTCCGCCGCACCAGTTCGACCGCCTGCGGCTTGAACGGCGCATCATACCGTTCAGGAACCATCAGCCTGCACCTCAATAGGTAGGATTGTAAGCGGATCCCCTATTCGAGGTGTCCACGAATTGAACTTAACTCCACAGTGGTACGGCGACCAGCCCCGTGGGTTGGTATGCGTCCGGGCCGAGCCTTTGGAAGTCGGGCGATGATGGCAAAACGTGGACCGAGGTCCCCGTCCCCTGGTTCCCTTAGGCCCGGAGATCATGCTTCCTTCACGGCGAGCGCTGGTGTCCCAAGAGGGCTTAGAGATGTTAAGACGCCCGCGTCAGAAAGGCTATTGGGACTTGGGTGAGACAGGCCACGCGGAGTGCGGTACCGACGCGCTAGGGTCCACCTCACGGCGACGAGGTCAAAGGGCGCCCTTGGCTGGGGCCATGGTGTTTTGGCTTTAGCTCTTTGACATGAGCATGAATCAGATTCCAAGCCGGCGGGAGCGTGTCTGCCGGCAATAATGAGTGCCAGTATATTGCCAGTAGAGTCCGTATGATTGTGTAAAAGCCCGATGGCTTTCGGGCAACGTCGAGAGCCATTGATCCCTCTGGTCGATTGATTAGCGATCAAACCCATCAATCCTGGAGGAGAGACCAATGGCTCAGTACCCGATGACCTTGGGGGACGATGTTGTCCAGCACCTGTTTGTGGGAGACGGGGGGGTGGCCCGGTTGTTGGAGCAGGTGTTGAACCAGGTGCTCCAGGCCCAGGAGGCGGTGCAGGCGGCCCCGTACGAGCGGACGACCGAGCGGCGCGGGTATCGGAACGGGACGGTGGACCGCCCGCTCACGACGCGGGTGGGCACCCTGACCCTGCGCGTCCCGCGGCTGCGCGACGGGAGCTTCAGCCCGGAGCTGTTTGCGCGGTACCAGCGGCACGAGCAAGCCTTCGTGCTGGCGCGCCTGGAGATGGTCATCAACGGGGTCTCCACCCGGAAGGTTACGAAAATTACCGAGGAACTCTGCGGCACGGAGGTCTCGAAGTCGGCGGTCTCGGCGCTCTGTCAGCAACTGGACCCCGTGGTGACGGCGTGGCGGACCCGGTCCTGGGCGGATACCCCGTATCCCTTTCTGCTGGTGGATGCCCTGGTCCTGCGGATCCGGGAAGACGGCCACGGGCGGCCGCGCGCCGGGTGCGTGGTGATGGGCGTCAATGCGGCGGGGCAGCGCGAGATCCTCGGGTTCTGGGTCGGGGACAGTGAGTCCGAGGCGCACTGGCGCACCGTCTGCCAGGACCTGAAGGCCCGGGGGCTGCACGGTGTGGACCTGGTGGTCTCGGACCAGCACGCCGGCCTGGTGCGGGCTCTGCAGCGTGAGTTCCAGGGGACCACCTGGCAGCGGTGTCAAACCCACTTCAGTCGGAACGTCCTGGACGCGTGCCCGAAAGCGCTCCACGACCCGCTCCACGCCGCCGTGCGGGCGGTGTTCGAGGCGCCGGACCGACGGCGGGCGGACTGGCTGAGCCAGCCGCTGATTACGGACTTCCAGGAGACGGCCCCCAAAGCGGTCGCGATCTGGGAAGCCGGCGTGGAGGACGCGCTGGCGATCTTGGCCTATCCCGCGGAGGTCCGGCTCCGGCTCCGCACCGCGAACGACCTCGAGCGCCTCAACCGGGAGATTCGCCGGCGGGAACGGGTCATCCGCATCGTCCCGCACCGGGCCTCGGCGGAGCGGCTGTTGGGGGCGGGGCGGATGGAGGTGCATGAAGGGTGGAGCACCGGACGGCGTTACGTGAACCTGGAGACCTACTGGGCGGAGCGGGGGTCCGCGGCCGCCGAAGAGCCCGCCGTGACCGCCTGACGCGGCGCTCCCAGAGGGACGCTTTTACACACCAACTTGGACTTGACCCCGTACTCCAGAAATCGACGTATTGCCCGCGAGCATCAGTGGCCTCCCAGGCTCCGCCTTCCCAGGCCAACTCGTCCAGCAACAGGTAGCGTGCTGCGCCGGCGGTTCGCGTCTGAGCTGCCAAATCGCCAAAACTACCCGCAAAACACTGGTCGCTGCGTGTTGCTGAGGGAATGGCATAAACTACCCATGGCGAGAGGACATATCGTTCCTTCCACGCCCCGCTGGCCACATACATTCGCATGGCGCGCACCTTGCGTAGGAACTTGTCCGCGCGGCCGCTTCGCTCATATTCCAGAAAGAGGGGACGGCCCGTATCCAGGGTGATGACGGAGTCCGGCTCGATATGCTGCCACGGAGCGCCCGGTGTCGGCGGCGCCACCCGGTGATAAGCTTCGCGCGGCCCCACCCATTCAGGACAGGGGCGATCGCGAAGCGCTGCCGCTTGGAGTATGGCCAAGGCTACGTCGTTACGTCCCAATTCGTGTTCGACCGAGTTCTTGCGGCTGAGGGTGTCGGCCCGCGCGCTCCAGTCATCCCGCCATGGCACGGCCCACTCATCAGCTGATCTGACAAGCACCGCGAATCCTTTGGGGCTCAATGCGTATATCCACTCGCTCACCCAGTTCTGGCGCGCCATAATCAGATCTCCACCCATCTGTAAGATAGGCGTCTCTTGAGCCGATAGCGGCCCCAAGCCCGATCGACGAGGCCGACTTCGTGCAGGGCCTGCAAATGACGTGCCACCTTCCTGGCAACATGCGTGGGGACCTCAGTGTTGCCGTTGCGGTTGCTCCGGCACCCGCGCTTCACCCTGCACGGCATCCCGACCGGCTCCTCGTGGCTCAATCTCGTCGAGCGCTGGTTCGCGGACCTCACGACGACGAAGCTGCAACGCTCGGCCCACCGGTCGGTCCCGGACCTGGAGGCAGACATTCGCGCCTGGCTCGCGACGTGGAATGCGCATCCCCGACCCTATGTGTGGGTCAAAACGGCAGACCAGATTATGGCGTCCCTGAAGCGTTACTGTGAACGAATTAATGGTTCAGGACACTAGGTCTGCGGGTACAGTTCCGTCCCGGTACTTAGGAGTCTAAGTACTAGTAGAGCCATTCTTAACTAACGGCATCGGATGAGGCCTCCGGCGGGGTCTC
>JBMFXK010000313.1:0-3796 GCA_049964315.1 Clostridia bacterium
GCGGGATTCCAGGGCACGGTGGTGTCGCCCGCGTCCGGAGCGTCGACCACCACCAGCGGAACCTGGAGCGCACGGCACACCTCGTGGGCGAGGTTGCCGCGGTACCAGGACCGGTGGCGAAACTCCACGACCGCCAGATTTGGTTCCAGCGCGTCGCGGGCCAGCTCCACGGTGAGGCGGTTCTCCGGACTGGCCGTGAACCACGGCGGCCATTGCAGGAGCACGGCTCCCAGCTTGCCCGCATCGGCGATGGGCTCGAGAAATTGCCGGAAGACTCGCAGCTCGTCGCTATCGGAGGCTCGGTGCCCGGTGAGTGATCCGGGGGCCTTCACGTCAAATTGGAACCCCGCCGGTACGGCCTCCACCCAGCGGGCGCTGACGGCTGCCGGCAGGGCCCGGTAGAATGGCGCGTCAACCTCGACCAGATTGAACTCCCTGCTGTAGTATCGGAGCCGATCGGCAGGCTTCACGCCGGGGGGATAGAGCCCCTCGTGGTCGGTGAAAGCGCAGGTTCCGACGTAGAATGGCGACATGACGGCCCCTTTCCTAAGCATAGGGGGGAGTGTCTTCAGCATAGCGCGGCAGGGGGTGCGTGAGTGAAGATCTATACACGGGGCGGCGATCAGGGGCAGACAAGCTTGTGGGGCCAGGCGGGTGAGAAACGGATCGCCAAGGATGCCATTCGGGTGGAGGCGTACGGCACGGTCGACGAGGCCAACGCCGTGCTGGGCCTGTGCCGGACCGCTTCCGCCGACCCGGAGCTGTCCGCCATCCTGGAAGAAGCCCAGCACCGCCTGTTCGGACTTGGGAGTGATCTGGCCACCCTCAACGAAGCGCGCCGGATTCACGTGACAGATCGCGACGTGGAGCGTCTGGAGGGGCTGATCGATTCCCTGGACGCGACGCTGCCGACGCTGCGCCACTTCATTCTTCCCGGAGGCGGCGAACTCGCCAGTTACCTTCACCTGGCCCGCACGGTGGTCCGCAGGGCCGAGCGGCGCGTCGTTGCCCTCTACGGCCTGGAGGCGGGGCCCCCCGCCCACCTGCGGTTTCTGAACCGGCTCTCCGATCTCCTGTTTGTCATGGCGCGGGCAGCGAACCAGCGAGCGGGCATTGCCGACGTCGAGGCCGACTTCCGCCGACCGTGAACAATCCCGGCCCGGACGGTACACTAAAGCGTATAGCCTGTCGGCGGGGAGGGGAGATTGGTGGCAACCCGGTACTTCACCATCGCCGAGGCCAACCGGCTGGTGCCGTCGCTGAACGAGACCATGCAGAGGCTTCGCGAGCTGCAAAACGACGCGCGGGGGAAGTACGAGGAGATGCGACGGATCCGCCAGGTTGGCTACCGGCCCGACGGCAATCTCATCATGCTGCCCGACTACCAGCGGGCCAAGCAGGACTTTGACCAGCTGGTGCATGAAGCCAACCGGCTTTTGGGCGAGGTGCATGAGATGGGCTGCCGGGTCACCGACGTGGAACTGGGCCTGGTCGACTTTCCCGCCCGGCTCGACAGCCACGAGGTATACCTTTGCTGGCAGCTCGGCGAGTCTCAGGTGGCGTATTACCACGGTCTCCGGGAGGGGTACGTGGGGCGCCGGCCGCTGCCGTCGGCGGAGGAGGCCTGACCTACGCCTTTAGCCCCAGTTCCTCCGCTGCTGGTTTCATGGCCTCGATCACGAATGCAATATAGTCTTCCAGGCTCACCCCGAGGAGCTCCGCTCCGTCCGTTACGTCCGGGCGGTGCACGCCCTTGGCGAAACTCCTATCCTTGAGCTTCTTCATGACCGAGCCCACCGAGACCTGGCTCAGGTCCCCCCCTTTGACCAGCGCCACCGCCACGACGAAGCCGGTCAACTCGTCGCAGGCGAAGATGGCCTTCTTCAAAAGGGTGTCGCGGGGCAGCTGGTTCTCCGTCACGTGCGACAGGATGGCATCCACCACTATCGGGGGGAAGCCGGCCCCCCGCAGGATCTTGGCTCCTTCGATGGTGTGCTGGCCAATCTCGGGATATCGCTCGTAGTCAAAGTCGTGGAGCAGACCCACCAGGCCGTACAGGGCTTCATCCTCGCCATGTGCACGGGCAAATGCCCGCATGACCGCCTCGACGCCCAGCGCGTGTTTGCGAAGCCGGTCTCCGGACGTGTATTCGGTTAGGATCTCCCAGGCCTGATCGCGGCCCGGCAGTGCTGTCGTCTCTGCCATGATGCCTCCCGGCTCTTTTGTCTTCTGCTCTGGGACAGGGTCTCCCGCGAGGCTCGGAGTTCAGGACCATGATGCCACAATCCGCTCGCGCGGGCTTTTGACGCCTTCGGGGGGTGTATGTACACTAGCGCGGGGGTGAAGCGTCACCCCCGTGGCATTTTAAGCGCAAAGGGAGTGAACCGCCGCCCGTGCCCGGCCCATCATCGCTATCATCCCTGGCCGATGTGGTGGACGTCACCGTCGTCGGAGGGGGCCCGGTGGGACTATACGGTCTGTATTCCGCCGGTCTGCACGGATTGTCCGCCCGGCTGTTCGAACGCCTTCCGGTGCTGGGCGGACAGCTCGAGGCCCTTTATCCGGAGAAGGTTATCTACGACGTGGCCGGTTATCCGGCCATCGCGGCCCACGACCTGGTGGAGGCGTTGAAGCGGCAGGGACTCCAGTTCGGTGCGGACCTTCATCTGGGCTGCGAAGTGCTGGGATTCGATGCGGGTCCCGATGGGGTCATCGCGGTCAAGACGGCGGAGGGATCGTATCCCACGCGTTCCGTCGTGCTGGCGGCCGGCATCGGCCGGATGGAGCCGCGCCATCTCGGCGTGGCGGAAGTGGATGCGCTGGAGGGCCATGGGGTGCATTACTTCGTGGGCTCGCTGCGCCCCTTTCACGATCGGGACGTGCTGATTGTCGGAGGCGGCAACTCGGCGGCGGACTGGGCCCTGAACTTAGCCGGCAAGGCGCGGTCCCTCACGCTCATCCACCGACGCGACGCCTTTCAATGTCACAAGGATTCGGCCGCCAAGCTGCATGGTGGCCCGTACACGCTCAAGATGAACCGCACCCTGGTCGGCGTCCGCGAGGAAGGGGGCCATGTGTCAGGCGCCCGCCTGCACGACGTCGCCACGGGTCAGGATGAGTGGCTGTCGGTTCAGGAAATCATCGTCGCCATCGGCCTCATACCCAACCTGGGTCCGCTGTACAAGTCGGAGCTGACGCTGGCGGGCAGCGAGGTGGTGGTGGATCCGGCCGGACGCACCAACGTGCCCTGGATCTATGCCGCCGGGGACATCGTCTCGTATCCGGCCAAGATCAAACTTATCGCGACCGGATTCGGTGAGGTGGCCACCGCCATCTACGACATCTCCCGCCACCTCATTCCGCGGCCTGCGCATTAGAACGGATAAGGCTGGCCCATCCAGGCGGCAAACGCCGCCTTTTGCCCCGTGCTGACGCCATCGCGCGCGACGAGCCGCGGTTTCTGGGGCCGCGGCTCGCCCAGTAGGAGGCGCCGCTCGCTCAGGACACCGTCCCGGAAGAACTGAACCGTCACGGCATCCCCGGGCGCGTACCAGCGCAGGCGGTCGGTGAGCCCTCCCCGGCCCAGCTCGAAGCCGTCCAGGGCCAGCAGGCGGTCCCCGGGTGACAGCCCGGCGGCTTCGGCCGGGCTTGCAGCTCGGACGAAGCGCACCTCTGCGGGGATACCATCGCCGGCCACCTCCATCCCGGTGTCGGGCCCAGCCTCTCCGGGCTCCTCGGCGAAGCGCAGCCCCACCCCCTGCAGCGGCGAGAGATCAAGCGGCGCGGGCATCTCGAG
>JBMFXK010000314.1:0-3773 GCA_049964315.1 Clostridia bacterium
GCGGACATCCGGGTGGGCACGCGCCCACGCCGCATCGGCAGCTTGGGGCTGGGCGGTGTACAGGGCGGTGAGGCTCCGTGTGGCCTCCCGCAGCCCGTCGACGGCGCTCGCGAGAGTGGGCCGGGAGAGAATCCAGTCGGCTATGGAACGGACCTCCTCGCGGACGGCGGGGGGCATGTATGCCAGGGCGAGGCGGCCGTGGTCGGGCATTTGCGCGCTGAGTGCCATGATGCGGTGGCCAAGTTCGGTCAGGTCGGCGCGGGGAAAGGCGGGCGGGAGGACTCCGCCGGTCGGGGATTCGGCCTGAGCTTCCAAGTCGACGCGGCGGAGGAGGGTGAGGTTGTACCGGCCGGCGGCCACCAAGAGGTCTCTCTGGGCGGTACGTTCTGCGGCGAGCTGTGCCCGCAGGGGGCCGTACAGTTCGCGGGCGATCACCCGGCGGATGTCCCGGAGTTCCGGGCGCTGCAGGCGCGGCTGGCGGGGCGGCGCCCCGTCGGCGAGCCAGGCCAGCAAGTGGACGTGGGGCTGGCCGGCCTTGCGGTGCACGGCGCCGACCCAGCGGAGGTCGGCTTCCGCGATGCCCGAATAAAGCGCGAACTGGGGCATGACACGGCGGGTAAGGTCTCGCCAGTCGGGCGGTGTACGGAGCCCAAGGGCCGTGGCGTCCTCCTCGCGCAGTGAGATGACCGCCTGCCAGTGCCAGTGCCGGGCTGAGACTTCGGTCTGCACCGCTTCCAGGGACGGAGGCCGAGAAGGGTCCTGACCGAACAGGCCCGTGGAACCGGGGCGCTCGTCGAGGTACCGGGCGTGAATGGTGAGGTCTGGCCGGTCCTCCTCGGCACGGGCCACACCCTCGCGCGTGGCGATGTATCGGGCATGGACGGAGGCGCGGCCGCCGGCCCTCGCGCCCGATACCCACTTCAACTTGAACACCACCGGGGCGCGTAAGACAAACACTGTGGACCCACCCCTGTAAATGGTTAGGGCTCCGCTGAGGTGGAGTTCCGGTTGACTCCGTACCCGACCACGGCTAAGGCACTTAGTGTGAGGCTGCGGACGTGCCAACGAGACAACGAGACAACGGGACGCGGTGGACGCGGTGTCGCGATGAAGCCCGGTTGTCTACACCTGGGGCGCGAAAACCTCCCCGCGATCCGCCCAACGGTCCTCGAAGTCGGGTATGTGCGCTAACTCGTAGACGCTACAGTTGCCGGGCTTGCCCTCGGTTTCCATGCGCACGAGATCCCAGTGCATCCACCGCCCTCGGATCATAAGGAGTGCGACGCCGTGGGTGACGACCACCACACTCCCGATCCGCTTGCGCTCGTCGCGGAAGGCGCGCCACGCCTCGTCCATCCACGCTGTAACGCGGAGGAAGACATCCGCCCGGCTCTCGCCGCCGGGGAGCCGGAGGTGAAACTTTCCGACCACCTTCTGGAACTGCTCTCGACGCTGCTGGACATCCGCCGTGTCCAGAGACCCGGACCATTCCTGCTCTCGTAGAAGCGGCGTGTGCCGAACGATAGCGGGACCCAACCCGCCTCGCTGGAGACCTTCCAGGGTCTGTAGCGTGCGGAGGTGGGTGCTGGTCCACACCCAAAGCGGCGCTTCGCAGTGGCTGGCGAGCCAAGCGCCCGCCTCCTCCGCCTGGTGGCGTCCACGTTCCGTGATCGGGATGAGGTGATCCGGGACGGATTCGTGGACTGTTTCGTCCACGTCCCCCCGACTTTCGCCGTGGCGCACGAGATAGACCGATCGGGGAATCACAAGCGTCACCCCTTTTGCCGAGGTTGCCGAAATACGCGTTTCACGTCCAGCGCACTTCCTTCCCGCAGACGGCGCCGCAACAGAATCAGTTACGGCCACAGGGGGCGGCGGGCGTGGCCGCTCCGACGCTGTACACCGCGGAATAATACCGGCAGCCAGCGCCGCCCACATGGGAGACAATGCTTTAGAACGGCACGTTATCTACAGCAGACTGGTCGCCAGGGACTGCCAGGTTCGCGAGAACGGCTAAATCGAGAAGCTGGTCGCGATCGAGAAACAGAATGTGTCGGCGATGTGTTTGATCAAGCTGCTGCCCGAGGAAATTTTTCGCTTGCTTAGTGATCTCGCCACCGGAGATGATGAACACATGGTCGACGAGGTTGCGTATGTTGGTGTCCGGGTCGAATATCGGGTCCCTCAACATCATTTCGACTTGAGTGAGAATGTTGGCAACGTTGCTGGAGGGCTTGTCCCCGCTGGCATCTAGTCTGTGCTTCTTGATCTGAAGCCCGAAGTAGATCCAGTGTGCGGTGGGTAGGCGGTATTTCATCCATACGTCCTTTCCGAATTCAAGCGCTCGGTCTCGATGCCCCGCTGGTGAAACCCTTACGAAGCCCAGTTGGCGAAAAAGGGGCAGAAGAACGTTCGTCGTCAAGTCCTCTTCCGATGCGGATTGTAGATATTCCTCTAAAAGACGACGTCTCTTGCTCTCCTTCGGGGTCATAGGCCGGTCTTGTACCCGAACCATTTCCGAAGTAGCATGGGTCTCATCATTACGCAAACGCCATACGCTTCGATCGTCCTGGTACAGATCCAAACCGCTCTTCTGTACCGCCCGCTTGGCCTGGTCGACGGCTTTGGCATAGTCGGTGCCCGCTCGCCCAAAGTACTTGGGGTCGAGAAGTTCCTGGATTACCCGCATTAGCTCATCGGACGGCAGTCCCGGATACGCCTGCGGTGCCTCGTTGAGCTCCCGGAGCACCCATTCGACCCAAGCGGTGCGAGTGCTGCCGTCGTGCGCATAGTCCAGATCACAGAGGCGGAAGAAGCGCGTCAGTTCTGAACTGGTGCGGTATGGAAACGGCCCGGTTTCAGGTCTACCGCCTGGACCCCCGCAGATGAATTCCGCTAACGCGACGATGGTCAGGTTGGCCAGCTGCACGGCCTTCGCCCCAACCGACAAGTTACAGGATGCGTCCTGCGTTGGCTACAGAGCCACACGTCCCGGGCGGCGGCAGGAGACCCAGCGACGGGCGAAAGCCGGTCTGGTCCACCAAGTACACCGTCCCAACCGCAGGCGACCTCTGGGACATCGTATATCGCGCCACGAGGTTCCACGAGTCGTCCGAGAACGCGTTGCACGGGCTCTCAAGGTTTCCACTGCTGACCGCCCGCCCGCTCAGTCGCTTAAGAGAGGGAATACTCGGACCCCCGACGCTGATCAATCGCTATGGTACATGTCTTCATCTTCTCCGATGTCGATACCACTACGACGGAGATCCGCCAGAGAGCGAACCCTCGCTTCACGCATCACGACATCCGGCCGCTGATCAGACACGAGCGCAGCGACCAGCGCCCGTGCCTGCCAGTTCGCCATGTCCGCAGCGACGAACGCCTTGGCGATAAGGCCTGCGAGCCTGTCTACGTGTTTCCCCAAGGCCTGGTCGAGCAACGGCACGGCACGCGCCAGCGTCTGCCGAGAAAGATGTTCCCTGACCGCTTGCCTGGCGATTTCGGCCAGGGTAGTGCCTTTTGCCGCAGCCTCCAACCTGAGGGCCTCGCGGTCCGCGGTTGACAGCCGGACCTGCAGCGGTTCCACGTTCATCACCTCCCTACCCCTGCTGGGGGCACCGAACACACAGGACCCCCGCTACGCCAACGGCGGAGGGGGGTCCGCGAGTACGCGCTATCAATAGCCGAGTACGGCGTCGGACCCAGATGCAGGTTACGGCCGTATGCCCCGCGCAGGCTTTGCCTGCGCCGTGGGAGTACGTTTCTTATCCTGC
>JBMFXK010000315.1:0-3770 GCA_049964315.1 Clostridia bacterium
GCGCATTCAAGGTGTCAAGGAGCGGCCCAAGCAGGCTGGCGGCTACGGCCACCTGGAGATCCTGGACCCAGCCCAAACTGTCTTCCGCTTCGGCGCGGATCGCGTCGAGGCCCATCCCGCAGGCCAGCTCCAGGAGCACGGATGTCGGCGAGTGGAGGTACAGATGGCCGTCGCGGCCGTTGGACCGGCAGATGGCGTAGAATTCACGCACACCTTCGAGCGACTCCCTGAGCGGCCGGCGCCAGTGGTTCACCTGCATGGAGAACGCACTGAGGCTGTTCATCTCGGAGACGAAGTCGAAACGTCGGGACACCTCCATCCCGAGCCGGCCCAGCTCGAACGCCTCCGCCAGGACCTCCCGCTGCTCGATGCCAAGAACCGCCAGCGCGGTCGTAAACGCCGAGCCGGAGGCGGAATTATAGCCGTAGCGCAATGACATCTCCGCCACCAGGAGGCCCAGGTACCCGTACCAGACGCGGTCGGATCCGGCGCCGTTGCCCATGAGGGTCAACACCCGCATGGCCTCTTTAATGGTGGGATCCTCGACCGTGGGGACCGCCAGCAGCTCTTCGCGGGTCCGCCCGGCCATGAGTGATTTCACGACCTCGTACTGCGCGACCGCTTCCCGCCGCGACACCCGCCGCGGCACGTGAATGCCTACGGCTCCGAGCGCGGCGATGCCGGTCTCCACGATCCGGGCCACGTCCCCTTGGGACGTGTAGCACCCGATCTGGACCGCGGCGGCATGAAGCTTGTCCTCGATGCGCGGGGAGCGCTCCGCCACCATCTTCGCCATTTCGAGCTCGGGCCCCCGGTCGTTTAGGGTGTGGAGCATCCGCATCTGCCCGAAGTACAGGTCTGAGGTCAGCGGGACATCCCGTTCCCAGCAGTCTTCCGCCAGCCAGCCGATGCCGGCCTCGTAGTACGCGAGGGCGGCGGCGTAACGGCCCGCCGCTTCGGCCGCCTCGCCGGCCATCTTGTTGGCCATGGCGGCACGCGTCCGTTCCCGTGAATCAGAGGCCAGGAGCCCGGCCTGGTTCCAGTGGTCGGCCAGCTCGGCCGCCCGCGAAGCCCGGCCCTCTTCCGTCAGAGAGTCTTCCAGCCATCTTACGATGGCCAGGTGCGCACCCGTGCTGGTCTCGGGGCTCACCTCACCCAGCACCGTCTGGCGGACAGCCGCGTGCGTAAACCGGAACCGCCCGATGCCGGGACTGGCTTGCCCTTCGACCCGTTCCAACAGGCCGCCCTCGAGCGGTGCCGCCATGAGGGAGAGCAGCGTCTCGTCGGGCTGGTCCAACAGATTGGCCAGCAGACGGCCGTCAAACTCGGTGCCGATGACAGCCGCCAGCCCGAGCAGGCGCTGAGTGTCCACAGGCAGGGCCGCCACGCGCTCCACCAGGAAGCGGATCCCATGGTCTGTTCCCGTGGCCTGCTCCAGACTCTCGGAATCCCACCGCCATCCGGATGAGCCCGGATCGGGACGCAGCAGGTCTCGCTGCTGCCAGAGCTCCAGCAGCTGGCGGGCCCCGAACGGGTTGCCGGCCGTCTTGCGCTGCAGAACGTCGGCCAGGTCCGATACAAGGCCCGGAGCCATGGTGAGGGAATCGGCCAGAAACGCCTGCAGATCGTGTACGGTCAAAGGACTGATCTCCACCTCGGTCAGGGCCACGGTGTGCCTGCGCATCTCATCCAGCGTGGCTTCGAGCCCGACGGCCGGCGGCCCGTCCTCGGTCCGCTCGGTTCCCAATACGAGGAGGTATTCGGCGCGGGCATCCGTGAAGAGGCGCTGCAGGAAGGTCAAGGAAGCGTCGTCCGCCAGCTGCAGGTCGTCAACCAAGAGAACGAGGGGCGCTTCGGCGCCGGCGAGGCCGTCAACCAGCTTCGGCAGGCTGTCTTCCAGTACTGACCGCCGGCGCTCGGCCGCCGTCGGCGCCTCCATGGGATTAATCTGAAGACATTCTGCGAGATGGGGGACCAGACCGGCCAGCGACGGCCCTGCCGGCCCCAGCACCTCACTGAGCCGCCTTCGCCAGTGGTTCACGTCGCGGTCGGGTAACTCGAGAAGGCTGCGGATCACACCGCCCAGGGAACGTACCAGCGCACCCAGCGGGCCGTCCGGATCGTCATCGACGAAAGTGGCCAGGCCGACGTGGGCCCCGGCGTCCCGCACCCGCTCCTCGAACTCACGCAGGAGAGCCGACTTGCCGATGCCCTCCGGTCCGGTCAGGACAATCCACTCGGCCGCCCCATCCCCGACCCGGCGCAGGGCGCGCTGCACCGTCTGCCACTCCCCGTCGCGACCGTAGACCTTGCGGGACAGGCGGAGCCGGAGCGACCGATCCTGCTCGCCCGCCGTGAAGCTGAGAACCTCGCCGGTCAACTGCAGGTCGGAAAGGCAGCGTTCCAGGTCGGCAAGGAGGCCGCTCGCTCGCTGATAGCGGTCCTCCGGGTTCTTGGCCAAAAGCCGCTGCACGATCGATGCCACCATCGCTGGCACGGGGCCGCAAGGCCCTTGGGTCAGCGGAGCCGGTGCGACGGCCAGGTGCGCGTGGATGACCTCCATGGGATTTGCCGAGGAAAACGGCGGCGTACCGCTCAGCATCCGGTAGAAGAGTGCGCCGAGGGCGTAGAGGTCGCTCCGCTCGTCCACCGGCCGCTCCGTCCGTCCCGTCGCTTCGGGCGCCAGGTACCAGTACGCGCCCATCAATGCGTCCAGCGACAGCCGCCGATCGCCATCCGTTCCCGTCTGCAGGGCCAGGCTGAAATCGATGAAGCTGGCGTGTCCGACACCCTCGTGGACCAGCACGTGCTCAGGGCTGATGTGCCGATGGATGACCCCGGCGGCGTGGATCTCCGCCATAGCCCGCGCGATCTCGACCGCCACCGCCAGGATCTCCTCGACGGTGTGTGAACCAGCTTCGAGCCAGTCAGCGAGGGAAACGGCGGCATCATCTGCCAGCACCAGCACGGGAGCATTCTGGTGGCGGGTGAGAGCCAGCGCACTCACCGCGCCCCGTCCGCCGAGGTGAGCCAGCACCGCGTATTCCCGCCGGAAGCGCTCGATGGTCTCGTCATCGGGATACGGGTTCTGGCACATTTTCAGGATGACCGGGCGACCGTCTCTGGAGACAGCCCGGGCCACCTGAGTCTTGGAACTGGCGTGGATGTTTGCCTGGACCCGGTAGCCGTCGACTTCGCTAATGCCGTTCATGACTTCCTCCCTACCCCGGACACCCTGTCGACCAGCGTGCCCGGGCAGCCAGCCTGGTTCTTCCCATCAGCGGGAAAGGCCGGAAAGAGCTCCGCCCAGGGCACTTCATGAACTGAGAGAGCGGCCCGGCCTGTAGAGACCGCAGCCGCCATCATCGCGCCCCTTGGCTCCCACACCTGGAAGCCGGGGTGGTTGCCGCGGCCGCCAGCGAGCTGGAACAGCCTGCGGGGCCATGGCTCCATGTCAAAGCAGATGCTGGCCGGCTCGACGCCGAGGCCCGTTCCCACCATCTTCAGATAGGCCTCCTTGAGCACCCAGACGCGGGCCAGAAACCGGGTTCGCGCGGCGCCGCCGGGGAGTCGGTCGAAATAAGCTCGCTCTCGCGCATGCAGAATGGACACTAAATCCGGGTCCGTAAATTCTTCCGGATCGACGATGTCGAATCCTACCGATCCCGACCCCACCACCGCGCAGCCGACCAGCTCGCCATGGTGCGAAGCGTTGAAGTCGCCCGTGAACCCGGCCGGCCAGGCGAGGAACGGACGGCCGGAGCGGTCGC
>JBMFXK010000316.1:0-3759 GCA_049964315.1 Clostridia bacterium
GCTTCTGGCCGGTGAAGGCGCAGACGAAGTATTTGCCGGCTATCCCTCGTACGGCGAGGCGGTCTGGCTCGAGCGCCTGCGCCCCGCTGCCGAAGCCCTTCGCGGCGCCGGGCTCGGGCGTGTCCTGGACCTTGACTGGCCTGGGCTGCGCCGACTTCGGAGCGCCTTGCTGCCGGTCGGTCAACACTACGGCGGGGTGGGCGTCCTGCGCCGTCCGGACGGGCTGGACATCCCCGGCGCGTCCATCATGCCCTGGGCACGCCCGGCCCGGACCCGATTAAAATCCATGCTGGCCTTCGACCTTGGCTGTTACTTGGCCGACGATGTGCTGGTCAAGTGCGACCGGCTCGGTATGCGGCACCAGCTTGAGGTCCGCGTGCCGTATCTCGACCACCGGATCGTGGAGTGGGCCTTCTCCCTTCCCGACCCGTGGCTGACGGACGGCCGCACCGGGAAACGCGTGCTACGCCAGGCCGCGTCGGCGGCCCTTGGCCCCATCGCCCAGCGGCCCAAGAGTGGGTTCCCGACCCCGTTGACGGAGTGGCTCAGCGGTCCGTTGCACGGATTCGCCCATGACGTGCTGGACACGCAGACCTGGCTCGCGCCGACGGAGAAGGCACGCATCCGACAGGGCTTTGCGCAGCGTCCCGCGGCGTACAGCCGTGAGCTGTACGCGCACGTGATGCTCGGACTCTGGCTGCATGGTGTAGAATCCATGCGATCCCGGCGTCCGATGACAGGAGGCGAGAGCCGTGCAAGTCTTGCTGATTGAGGACGACCCCTCGGTCCGCCGCATCGTAGGGCTGGCCCTGGAGCACGCCGGTTTCATGGTGGTGTCGGAGGCCACCGGGCGGGACGGAATAGCCCAGGCGGTACGGGGCGATTTTGACGTCATCGTGCTGGATCTGAACCTGCCCGACATGGATGGCATGGACGTCTGCCGGGCCATCCGCGCCGCCTCCGCTACCCGCATCCTGATGTTGACCGCGCGCGACTCCATCGACTCGCGCGTCGCCGGTCTGGAGGCGGGCGCCGACGACTATCTGGTCAAGCCGTTTGCGCCGCGCGAACTGGTGGCCCGTGCCCGTGCCCTGGTGCGGCGTCCGGGCCCGATGCGCTCCCCCGACCAGCCCCTGGAGCTCGGCTCCTGGCGCATCTTCCCGCGGAGCCGGCAGGTCACGGTCCAGGGCCGCGCGATTGACCTGACCCGGCGCGAGTTTGATCTCCTCCTATACCTGGCCGACAACCGCAATCTGACAGTCACCCGGGATATGGTGCTGGAGAGGGTCTGGGGATGGGGTTATGGCGGGGGCTCAAACGTGGTCGATGTCTACATCGGCTACCTGCGCCAGAAGCTGAACGGTGACGTGGATGCGGGCGACGACGACCCCCGCATCGTGACCGTCCGCGGGGTGGGATACCGGCTGGCGGTGACGGAGACCAAGACGCCGGAGCACGTGTGAGACTCTCCCTGCGTCAGCGGCTGACCCGTCAGGCAGCGCTGGCGATGGTGGTCCTGGTGGTGGCGTTTGGCGCCGTAACGTGGGTGGGAACGGCCGTCCATTTTTACGACATCACCGTCAGCGCCTCCCAGGCTCAGGCCGTCGAACTGGGGGAAGAGCTGAACGCGGGCCGCAGCCCATCCGTCCTCATCAGCCATTTTCAGCGGGCCGATGACCCCATGGTCTGGATCTCCCAGGGAAGCCGGACCTGGCACAGCCCGAACGCCGTCTCGGCCATCCCCGCGCCCGGCCTTTCTGGCCTCTTCAGCCACACGCCCCTGGTTACGACCGAGCGCCGTGCCAGCGCCTTCCATGTCCGCGTGGCCACGTCATTTGCGTCCGTGGCCGATCTCCTCCGGGAGCTGTTCGTGGTGCTGGCGCTGGTCGGGCTAGCCGCCGGGGTGGCGGCGCTGTTCGTGGCGCGCTGGGCCACCACCCGGATGGTGGCCCCGGTCGACCGCATCACGTCCGCCGCCGGCGACATGCTGGTCTCGCGCCGCGTCAGCGAGCTGCCTGAGTGGTCGGACGTGGACGACGAGTTCAACCGGCTCACGCGCACCTTCAACCGGCTGTTGGGCATGGTGGACGAAGATGCCGCCCGGGATCGGGAGTTTCTCGCCCACGCCGCCCACGAACTGAGGACGCCGCTCCAGGTTCTGGAGGGGAACCTCGACCTGCTGGACGAGGGAGACGATCTCGACCCGGCCGTGCGGGAGGAAAGCCTCCAGCAGAGCCGCCACGTTCTTGACCGCCTGATTCGCCTGGTTGACGACCTCATGCGCCTGGAGCGGACGCGCTCCGAGCGGCCCCAGAAGCGGCGGGTCGATCTGAACGCCGTCGTGACTGCGATGGGCGAGGATGCAATCGTGCTGGCGCCCAGCCTCTCCGTCACCGTCCATCCCCGGCAGCTCCAGGCCTGGGCCACGCCCTGGGACCTCGAGCGCGCCCTGTGGACCGTGCTGGACAACGCTCTCAAATACACGCCCTCCGGCGGCCGCGTCGATCTGGTGCTGCTTGAACAGGGCGGCCTGTGTGGTGTCGCCATCAGCGACAACGGTCCCGGCATCCCGGCCTCGGATCTGTCGCAGGTGTTCGAGCGCTTTTATCGCGGTCAGAAGACCCGCACCACCGAAGGGTTCGGACTCGGCCTGGCGCTGGCACGGGCGCTGGTGGAACGCGACGGCGGCCGGGTGAGACTGGAATCAGAAGAGGGCCGCGGCACGACCGTGACTCTTCTCTGGCCCAAAGCCCCGCCAGCGGACGCAGGCGGAAGCCCTCCGACGGCCACGGCTCCCGCCTAGTGAGTTGGACCTGCCGGCGATGCGTGAGCCGCCGCGGGCGTGCACTGGGCAGTCGGGATGCCGAGGCAGTGCTGGTAGACCATTGTACCGCCGAGATGTCCGGTCACGCTGACCATGAAGGTAGCCGCCCACACCAGCACCATGCTCACCAGCGTCACGCGGCCGCGCCCACTGCCTACGATGGACCACGCGCGCGTGTCTTTGAAAAAGGTGAAGACCTGGGCGATCCAGGCCAGCAGGGCCAAGAAGCCCGTCAGAACCGCGTCGCGCTGGTGCGCGCCCAGCATCTGCGAGGTCGTCGGTGTCAGATGCACGGAGGCTTCGGAGACGACGCCAGCCGCTCCCGCAGCCACGATGGCCACGCCCGAAAGCGTCAAAAGCCAGAACGACGCTCGATCGAGGAAGCGATCGCGTCGGCTGGAACGGGTGATGATAGCGAGAAATTCCGCCAGCGAGGTCACGTACAGGAGCGCGATGGGAAAGTGAACCACCATCGGATGGATGGTGGGCGGCAGCACGCGCACGAGCCAGCCAACCAGGAGTTGCGGCACGGTCATCCTCCGTTCGGGACCACCGCGGGCGGTCCGGAGCCAGGATATCAACGCCGCTTAAGAGCGCAATGACCGGAAGGCCGCGACCGCGGCGGGGAACGACGCCAAGAGCGCCGCTCGCAATTGATGGGCCAGCATCGTTTGGGTTTTCTCGAGCTCCGCCAGATCCCGGGTCACGAGGCGCAGCTCCCGGGTGCGGGAGCTCTCGGGCACCAGGGGGCGATACGCGGCCCGATCGGTGCGCACGACGCCCGCCAAACAGCGGGCATCCAGGCGGTCGGTTTTCGTGCCGCCCAATGCCACCCGGTCGCGGTAGCGCTCAACGGCCTTGGGGTTAACCCAAATCTTTCAGCTTAGCTTCCGCACGTCCCGCCCGCGGGCATCAGGATTTTAGAACGGCGCGGC
>JBMFXK010000317.1:0-3756 GCA_049964315.1 Clostridia bacterium
TTGACAGCTTAGCGTGATGTCCGCGCACGATGGAGACACATCTGGGAGGTGACACCGCTTGAGTCGGGATCTCCTTGCTCAGCTCTGGATTGCTTGGCAACCCATCAAGGATCTGGCAGACGGGGTGTCGGTCGGGTACGAGGCGCTCATTCGCGGACCCGCAGACTCCCCGTGGGCGATGCCGAGCGGTCTGTTTGGGTGGGCGGAACGCGAGGGCCACGCGCAGGAGTTGGAAGAGGTGTGCCGGTCGACCGCGTTGACGTGGGCCCAGCACGAATGGCCGCCCGGTCAGTATCTCTTTCTCAATGTGGATGGCCGGTGGCCGCAGTTGCCTAACCCGTGGGATGATCGGACGGTGGACGGGATTCCCCTTGTCTTGGAGTTTTCCGAACGGCAGTCCCTCTTGGACAATCAGGGTCTCCTGCGTGCCATGGCCCGATGGCGCCAGGCAGGTCATCTCCTGGCCCTCGATGACTACGGGACGGGATACGCTGCCGCAGCCACGGTCCTCGCGATCCAACCCCACATCATCAAGTTGGATCGGGCCTTGATTAGCGGCATCGAGGGGAATGCCGGGAAACGCTCCCTGGTGCGCGCCCTCCGCGCGTGGACCCGCGATCTGGACATCCGCCTCGTGGCGGAGGGCATCGAAACGGAGAGCGAACTGGCGGTCCTCCAGGACCTGGGCTGCGACTACGGCCAAGGCTACCTCTTGGGTCGTCCGGCGCCCGAGCTTCGGTCCGACCGCCCGTCCTTGATGCCCGTACGCAAATCCGTGGGCCCGGACGGAGCCCCCTCGTCAGAGGCTGTTCTGGCGTTCTATGCGGCCGCGATTCGCGAGTCGTCTATCCCGACTTATGTCGTAGACACGCGTCGACACATGGTGGCCTGGAACGGCGCGGCCGAACAGCTGCTCGGGTATCCGGAGGACGCCTTGGTCGGCCATGCGTGCTTTCGGAGTCCGCTCGATCATCAGAACCAAGCGGGGCACCGGCTGTGTGTGGGCGCCTGCCCCCTGGTGCACGCGATGGCGGAGCGTACGGTGCTGACGGAGCGGATCAGTGTGCGAACGCGGGCAGGATCTCGGCGCGTTATCGACGTCTCGGTGATCCCGCTCCTCGATGGGGGCACGGGGCGGGTCGTCGGTGCGCTTGAGCAATTTCGGCTGGCGCCGGGTTGGGGGGCAGGGGAGGCGCCTGACGCGGCGGAGACGCTCGTTGACCTCAGCGGGCCCGTCGGTCCGTCCGTTCCCGATCCGCACCGTTTGTCGCAGACGACCGGCGTTTGACCCGGTGTTGTCGGGCGTAGCCGCCTTCCTCGCGCGAAGGCGGACGCGACACGCCCTTCTCCCGAGCCCCCGAGCCGCGCCTCACCTCGACGCCCTTCCTGCCCCTTGGGGGGAGGGGGGAGTGGTTTTAGGGACGTCCGCGCGAGGCCGCCCCGATGCGAACGGTGGCAGGCGAGTCGATGTTCTGGATGCGGGCGCATCGGGTGCCCGGGCGTTCTGACGAAGAGGTCGGGAGGCTCGCGTACCGAATGGCGGTCCTTCGCCATGGGGCGGTGATCGGGATCGCCCGACCGCCTACGTTAGGGACCTGGTCGCTGGGGATGGCGTCTTTTGTGACGCCGGGGATTGGCCCTATTCAGCACGACGGGTCCTAAGGGCTGCAGACCCGGCCGTAGTGTACCTCGGGTGCGCGTGGCGCCTGGCCAGTGACTCAACACGGTGTGTTGAGTCCTACCTACCACAAGCCTGGCCCGGTGCAATGACGATGCCAAAATGCGCCATGGCTGAGCTCGCCTCGCGTCGGCGATCACGTCCGCTGTACGGTGGGCCAGTCCGGGTGGATCGGGCGCGCACGGCGGAGAGGTCTCTCCCTGGAACGTCTACCGCTTAGCGGCGGGGGTTCGCGATCGGGTGTGCGGACTCCCGAGCCGCCCCGGTCCCGAACACCTCGATGCGGTTCTTCCCGGACTGCTTCGCGTGTTACATGGCGGCGTCCGCCGCCCGGACCAGGGTCTCCGCATCGCGGCCATGCACGGGATACAGGCTCACGCCGATGCTCACGGTGAGCGAGAACCCCCGGGGGCCGATCCGCGGGAGGGGTTGCCGGACATCGGCCGCCAGGCGATCCGCAGCCCCTTGGGCGGCCTCCGCAGTGCCACAGTCGGTGAGGAGTACCAGGAACTCGTCGCCGCCCCACCGGCTTACCACATCGTCGGGACGCCGGTCGCGGCTCAGGCGACGGGCGACTTCGACTAAGGCCTCGTTGCCGGCAACATGCCCCGCGGCATCGTTGAGGTCCTTGAAGTTGTCGAGGTCCACCACGCACACGGCGAATCCCGCCTCGCCGGTCCCCGGTTCGGCGAGCAAGGCCTCCAGGCATTCGGTGAACTGAAGGGCGTTGGGCAGACCGGTCAGGGCGTCATGGTACGCGAGGCGGGACAATTTCGCCTGCTCACGTTGCGCGACGGAGGTGTCGTGCAGCACCAGGACACCATACGACCGGTCATCCCCCATGACGGCGGCGCCGTCGATCGTCAGGGGACGCCCGATCCCCCGCGCGTCGACGACCTCCACGTCCCAGCCGGTGAGGGGCTGCCCGCTGGCCAGGACGACCCAGCGACGGGGCCAGGTGTCCGCCTCCGCGGCGGGGAGCAGTGCGCCGAGCGAATCCCGGGTGGGCCCCACGAGCATCTGGCCGGCGGGGTTCATCTCCACGATGTGCCCCGCCCGGTCGACCACGAGAAGGGGGGACGGATTCCCCGTGAACAGATTCCGGTACTGCTGGAGGCGCGAGGGTACAAAATCGTAGCGCGTCATCGTCCGACGGACGGCCACGAGCCAGAGCAGGAAGCCGACCAGATAGGGGTACGGGGGTAGCCAGGCGGGCGTGATGCGCGGCAGGAGCGCGCCGAGAAACAAATCGGCGGCGGTCAGGTAGAGCGCCCCCCGACGTAAGCCGGCCATCTGCCCCCGCCGTCGCGCGTCCCGCTGGTGCCACACGCTCCATCCGAGCCCCAACGCCAGCAAGCCGGTGATGAGCACGGCGACAGCCATAGCCAGATGAAAAGAACCATTGTAGAGGGGCACGGTCCAGAACCCCCGGCGGACAAACGCCGTGACGTTAACGAGATTGTGACCCGTGCCTATTGTCCACAGGCCCGGGATCGTCCAAAGATATGCCAGGCCCAGGCCCACACCCCGCGGCCAGCGATCCATCCAGCCGAGCACGCGGAGCAGCACGTGCACGCCGAACGCCGCAAGGAGGACCCCCAGGGAGCCGATGCCCTCAATGGCAATGCCCGGCGCATCCCGGACGGGTAGCACTTGGATTGCGAAGATGGCAAACAGCATCAAGAGAAACGTAAAGTGCTGGGCCGCAAGCAACCGCGCCGTGCCGTTGCGCGGATTGCGCTGAAACGTATCGAGGCCCCAGTGAAACACCAACAAGCTCGGTAGGCAGTAAATAACGGTCACGCCCAAGACGTTCAGGGGTTTCATCGGAGCGGGGAGCGCACGGGCAGCCGGTTGACGTACCGTCGGACCCGTGTTCCTTTACTCTTGACTCGACCCATTCCCCAAGGGTGACCTCCTCGTTGACGCAGCAGGTCCTGAGTACCGTACCGCGCACCCTAGACGATCGCCGCGGCTGGCCACATGTACATCGTCGCGGCTTTGTCTCCGGTTGTCTAGTAGCTCGTTTCCGAGATAGTGACGGATAAGGACGGGTGCGCTACACTCAGCGCAACTCC
>JBMFXK010000318.1:0-3755 GCA_049964315.1 Clostridia bacterium
GCTGCCGCCATCGTCTTCATGGCAGGGCGCCAGGCCAAGGTGGCTGGGGGTCGTCCGTGGCGCGTCGGCGCGGTCGCCGGTCTCCTGTTTGGTTTGTTTGCGGGCTGGTCGGCGTTTCTGATCCACATCACCCGCCAGGAGCTGGTGTCGCGGGCACACAACCTGACCCCCTCCGAGATCTCCCTGGCGCTTAAGGCGGCAAACAGCCCCGTGGCGCATGTCGGAGCTTGGGTCGTCGCTATGATTGAGGGTCTGATCCTGGGCATTATCCTCGGGTGGATCGGCGGCATGACGGGGCGCAGCCCCTCGCAGAACCAGGACGTCTAGGAATCCGGGCAGACGGGACCGCCGACACGCGTGGGTCCCCGATGCGATCACGGGGACAAGGGGCTCACACATGGCCGGGATCACACTTCACCTGCAGGGCGTCTCGCGGCTCTACCATCGAGGGCAGGAGGAGGTGCACGCGCTTCAGGACGTCACCCTCACGCTCCGTCCGGGGGAGCTCACGCTTATCCTTGGCCCGTCAGGTGGCGGCAAGTCCACGCTGCTGCATGTCCTAGGCGGGATGGACCGTCCCAACTCGGGCCGCATTATTGCCGATACCACAGACGTTACCGGGCTCAGTCCGGACCGGCTCGCGCAGTGGCGCCGCCGTACTGTGGGCTTTATCTTCCAGAACTTCTACCTGCTTCCGGGGGCGAGCGCGCTGGATAACGTGGCGCTGCCCCTGCTGCTGGACGGGCAGCGGGGTGGATCCCGCCGGGCGCGTGCGCGGGCGCTGCTGGAAGGGCTGGGGCTGGGCGACCGGCTGACGTTTGCGCCCGCGGAACTCTCTGGCGGCCAGATCCAGCGCGTCGCCATCGCACGGGCCCTAGCACAGGATCCGCCCCTGATCCTGGCGGACGAGCCGACCGGCAATCTTGACTCGGCCAGCGGTCGCGACATTATCATGCGTCTGGCCGCGCTGGCCCACGAGGATGGCCGTACGGTCGTCGTGGTGTCGCACAACGAGGAGTTTGCGGCGCTGGCCGACCGTGTCGTCCGCATCCGTGATGGACGCGTGGAGTCCGAATCGGGACCGGCAAGCGACGCCGCCGCGCCGGAAACCGCGCCGGTGGCCACCCGGGCTACGGGACCATCCGTGGGCTCCCTGATTGCGTCGTCCGTACGCTCGTTGAACCGCCGCCGGGGACGGTCGCTGTTCACCAGCCTCGGGGTTACTATCGGGGTGGCCAGCATGGTGCTGCTGGTGTCTTTAGGTGCCGGCCTGCAGGCTCGGGTTCTCAATGTGCTCGAAGCATCCACGTCGTTGACGACCATCAGTGTAACCTCCCAGCAGACCACCTCAGGCCTCTCGCTGTCCCCGTCCATCACATCAGGGACCGCCCATCCCATCAATGCGCATGCCCTGGAAACCTTTCGGCGCCTGCCGCACGTGCGCGCCGCGTACGGCGTCAGCGAATTTTTGGGGTCAGGGCGCGTGGGCAATGCTTCGACGACCCTGGTCGTCACCAATCTGGCACCGAGGGGCGTAGCGGGAGTCTCGCGGCCCAACCTGCTGGCGGGCTCCCTCCCCACCAGTGCCAGACCCGGCATCGTCCTGCCCAAGTCTGTGGCCACAAGCCTGTTTCACGTGACACCTGGGAATCTCTCCCACGTGATCGGCGGCACCCTGGGACTGACTCTGGAAGGAACCGTAGGTCCGCTCGGCATCACCGGGCCGGCGGGCACTCCGCCGTCTGTCCGAGCTGTGGTGCGCGGCGTGGCCGGGGGAACCGCAGAGCCCATCGCGTACGCGAATAACGCCCTCGCGGGCGATTGGCTGAAGCAGCTGACAGGTCCGCATCGGCAGGTGGAGTACGGTTCTGCAGACGTCATTGCCGTTAGCACCCAAGACGTATCCGCCATTGCCAACAGGCTGAAGGCGGAGGGCTACGGCGTGACCACCGCCCAGGCCGTCATCCAGCAGGTCCATCACACCTTCGGGGTGATCGAGACCGCGCTCGGGGTCGTAGGGGGAATCGCGCTGGCGGTGGCGGGGATCATGATCGGCGTGGTCATGAGCATGGCGGTTTTGGAGCGGCGCCGTGAGATCGGCGTCTGGAGAGCGCTCGGGGCCCGACGAGGTGACATCTTCGTCCTGTTTCTGGTCGAAGCCGTCCTCATCGGGGTCGCCGGGGGGATCATCGGCGACGCGCTGGGGTGGGGGCTTGGGGTGCTGGGCGCTGCCCTCCTGCACCATCCCGGCCTGTTTGTGGTGCCGCGCTGGCTTCTGGCTCTGGGGATCGGCTTCGGGGGCGGCGTGGGCGCAGTGGCTGGCTCGGTGCCGGCGAACCTGGCAGCGGGGCTCCGTCCCGTCGATGCCCTGCGTGCCGAGTGACGTCAGGCGAAAGGTCCAGGTGCTGGCCCGTACGGCCGCACCGGCCTCGGCACAGGTCTGGTTCCGGGTCTCAACGGAGGCGTGCCCGGATCCAGGCTTGAGGGTTAGCGGCGTACGGCACACGGTCACCGGGTTGAGATTGGAATCCGCTCGTCTGGGAGAGCTCATCATTTGGATAGCGGGGAAACGCATGCCGATGATAATGCCAGACGTCTTGATTCCCGTCGGGCTCGTTATGCTGGCGAGTTGAGATCCCGGTCCAGCCATAGGTCGCCGCGCAGCGCCACCGCCTGGGTGGTCGTTGTTTGGCCACCAGCGGCTCCCAATGAAGGCGGTGGCACGATTCGTCGCAGGACCACGTCCTGCTGGGTGGTGCCGGGATGCGGGCAGTCGAGACCGGCGGCCACCGCAGAAAACGGGCAGCGATACCCTTCTGGGGCGTGCGAATACCTCTTTGCCATCGCCGGGTGCCCCCTTCCCCACGGGTATGGTGCTGTGCGACGTCTACGGTGGACACGTCTTGGGCAGCTGAGCCGCTGATCTAAGCCGGGCAGGCGCCTCACCTCCCGCCATTAGGGCCCAAGCAGGGGAAACTGCCCGTGCGGCCACCGCCATGTGCCAGCGACGGGAGGGACGTCCCTCAGTTGTGTGAGACGAGCGGTTGGCCGCTCTAGCGCCCCGTGGCGGCCAGCTCGACGCGCGCTAGCGAGATGAATCCTCCGTTGGGGCACGCTCCCAGTCCGACTCCAGCATGGCGTAGAAACACTCATCCACCCAGCGGCCGTGCACCATATAGTTTTCCCGCATGAAGCCCTCCCGGCGCAGGCCGACCCTTTCGAGGAGCCGTACGGAACGGGCGTTGCGGACATCGGCATAGGCGACCACCTTGTGCTTACGCAAGGTGCCAAACAGGTAGCCCAGCAAAGCTCGCACCGCTTCTGTCGCATATCCGTGTCCCTGGTGCGTCCGGGACAGGGTAAAGCCGAGTTCCACGATGCGGGGCTCGTCCAGCAGGGGGCGTATGGCGCAGTCACCGATGAGGCCTTCGCTCTCGATGAGCGCCAGCGCTACTTGAAACCATTCGCCTCGCGTATCGGGAATCGCCCTCATCTGCTGCCGGACGAACTCCTCGGCGGCGCGATGCCCGAAGTTTTCCCAAGGCTGAAAGCGGGCCACTTCGGGATCGGTGCGGTAGGCGGTAAAGGCCTCGAGGTCTCCGGCCTGAAAACGGCGCAGCACCAGACGCGGTGTCCGGACGAGCACCAGGGCCGCCGACTCCTCCAATCGAATCCCTCCTGATGTATTTGACGGGCGGTCTCTCACGGGCCGACACGGTTCAAGGAGCTTCCGGTACGAGTTCACCGACCTCCGC
>JBMFXK010000319.1:0-3753 GCA_049964315.1 Clostridia bacterium
TGGTTTGGGCGGCACTTGAGATGCGGCGACTACAACATCAGAACCCGCAACGCCGCTGGAAGACGAACGACTACTACGACGTCACGGCGTTGTCGGTAGCTGTGGTGCACTGTGACGTCGTGGTGACGGAGCGGCACTGGGCGGCCCTCATAACGAGAGCCGGGCTCGACAAGCTTCATCGCACCGTGCTCTGGACACAAGTCAACGATCTACTGCGCCTGCCAGGCGTGAAGTGACGCCGAACCCGGACTCAGGTGTCGGAGGGCCGTGTCTGTCAAGTTGGTGTAAAAGCATCGAGGGACTCCTGGCGTGGACGTTCGATCACGCCCCGATCTTCACCTCCTCTGGCGGGGCGGCAGGCTCGGCCGGGGTCAGGGCTTTCATGCCGCGGATTTGGGCCATGGACTCGACGCTGAAGTAGCGACGACCAGTGAGCCATTCGTCGTCCTGCTCGGCGAGGACGGCGCCGGCGAGGCGGATCACCGCGCCGGGGTTGGGGAAGATGCCCACGACGTCGGTGCGGCGGGCCACTTCGCGGTTGAGGCGCTCCAGGCCGTTGGTGGAGCGGATCTGGCGCCAGTGCGCCGTGGGGTAGTCCATGTGCGCCAAGATGTCGGGCTCTGCATCCAGCAGCAGTTGGGCGACCTTGGGGAAGCGGGGCTGTAGGGTGACGACGGCCTGCGAGAGCTGGTTCTCGGCCGCCTTTCGATCGGGCTGGGCGAAGATCTGGCGCACGACCATCGAGACGGCGGGCTGGGCGTGCTTGGGCACGTGGCCGACGATGTTGCGAGCAAAGTGGACCGTGCACCGCTGCCAGGTGGTACCGACCAGGACGGAGCGCAGGGCGCCTCTGAGGCCCGTGTGATCGTCGCTGATCGCCAACTGGACGCCGTGCAGTCCACGATCGACCAGGGACTTCACGAAGTCCGTCCAGTGGGCGCCGTTCTCGGTGGAACCGAGGGCCAGGCCGAGGATACGGCGTTGGCCCTGCTCGTTGACTCCAACGGCGATCATCAGCGCCATGGGGGCGACCCGGGCATCCTCGCGGACGTAGGGGAAGGTGGCATCGAACCAGACGTACGGATACGCCTCCTCCGTGAGCGGGCGGTTGCGGAAGGCGCTGACCTCCGCATCCAGCGTGGCGGCCATCCGGGAGACGGTGCTCTTGTCCATCCCCTTGACCCCCATGGCCTGGACCAGATCGTCCACGCGGCGGGTGCTGACGCCTTCCACGTAAGCCTGGACCACCACATTCACCAGTGCACGATCGGCGCGCCGGTGGGGCTCCAAGAGCTGCGGCAGGAACGAGCCCTTGCGCAATTTGGGGATCCGCAGGTGCACGGTGCCCGCCGTGGTGTCCCAGTCCCGCGGTCGGCTGCCGTTGCGGCTGTTCTGCCGGCTCTCCGCCCGCTCGTACCGTGCCGCCCCGACGCGCTGATCGGTCTCGACCTCGATCACCTGTTGGGCCAAGCGCTCCATCGCGGTGCGGACAAAGTCGGCCCGATCCTCAGCGTCCGCCTTGCGCAGCAGGTCCAGCAGTGCGATGCTCAACTCGTCGGCCATCGTTCGGGTCCTCCCTTGCGAAGTGACTCTGGTAGGTCAACTCCGCCAGGAAACCCCTCGGTGGCCGCCTTTGTCAAACGGCCGCAGGGGTCACGGGGCAGCTCTCCCAAGGCCCGCCGGCCCTGGTCGCCGAGCCTCCGCCGCCGCCGTTTCGGGCGGCAACGGCTTGCCCCCCCATGGGGTGCCGCCTGGCGGTGAGCCTACGGCGGCGGCCTCTCGGCCACCAGGGCTCCGCAAGCCGGCGGGCTCAGCCTCTACCTCCGCGCCCCCCGGAATTTACACCACCTAGTGGGCGTGTTTCAAAAACCGCTTGACGGTTGGGGGGGGGCAGGAAGGAAATTGGCAGGGCAATTGGTAAAGAATGGTTAAGGGTTTTTGACTCGCATGTAAAAGCTTCCCCATTCAGCCTGGCCGCACGCCCTGATAAGCCGAGCCAGGCCGAGACGAGGAAGCCCCGTGAGTGTACCCAACCCGGCACCCCGCAGCAACGCCCGTCTGCAGCGCCCCGACTTCCCCGTTTCCCTCCGCCTCACCGAAGCCGCAGCGGTGGTGGCCAATCCGCGCCGTGGCATGGTCGTGGACCTCGCCCGCCGGCACGGCATCTCACGACAAAGCGCCAGCACCATGGTGAATCGGCTCCGCCGCGCCTGCAGCGAGGCTCTGGCCCCCAGGGCCCCCGGGCGCCCAACCCCGGTCCACAGCGTCGTTGTCGACGACCAGCGCCTCCGCGCCGCCGTGGTGGCCCTCGCGGTCGAGGGCCACGCCTCCAACGCCGGCACCCAGGCCTGCATCCAAACGATGCTGGACCAGCATGTCGCCACCGGCCGCATCAGCCAGATCCTCCAGGACGCCGCGGACCGCGCCAGGGACCAACTGCGCGCCTGCGGCATGCCGCAACAGCCGGTCTGCGCCCTGGCCGACGAACTGTACGACCATGACCGCCCCGTGCTCACCGTCATGGAGGACGAGCATCTGGCCGTCCTCTGCGCCACCCGGGAAGGCGACGCCGACGGCACCACCTGGGGCGTTGTTCTGCTCGAACTGCAGGAGCAGGGCCTGCGCTATGCCCAGATGGTCACCGACGGCGGCACCGCCATGGCCGCCGGGTTTGCCGAGTCCGAGGTGCTCAAAGGTGTCCCCCACGGCAGCGACACCTTCCACTTCCTCCGCGCCTTCGGCCGCGACGTCCGGGCCCTGCGCCACCACGCCGACCGCGCTCGGACCCGGGCGCAAAGGGCGGTGGCGGCAATGGAGCATCTGACGGCCCCCAGCCATGGCCGCGGCCGTCCCCCACGCCCGGTGACCCTGCAGGCCTACGAGCAGGCCACCGGAGCGGTCGCGGCCATCGCGGACGCCTCGGCCGCCGCGGACTTCCTGTTCCACGAAACCCGCGCCCTGCTCGAGCCGGTTGATCACGACGGCCGGCTGCGCAGCGCCGGCGCGGCCCAGACCGGCCTGGATACGGTCGCCGCCCTGCTGCGCGCAGGCGGGACCCACCTGCGCTCTCTCGCCACGCTCGTCGGCCGGGCGAGTCCTGCCCTGCATGCCTTCCGCGAACCACTCGCCCTACGCCACGAGCAACTCTGCAGGCTCTATGGCGCGGAGTTGGTCGATTTCGTCGGTTGGGCCTGGGTGCACCGTCGGGTCCTGCACGAGTCGCTGCCGCGCACTCAGCAGGAACTCGCCTGCCGCTGGGCCCTGGAGGTGCCCGTAGAGCACGTCCGGGAGATCTGGCGCGCCTTCGCCAACTGCCACCGCTCGACCAGCGTGCTGGAATCGTTCAACGCGACCCTCCGGTTGCATGTGCACGCGCACCGCGGGCTCACCCCGAGCCTGCTGCCCCTGATCGTCTACCGCCACAACCTGCGGGCCTTCCCACGCGGCGTGCACCGCGGGGAGGCGCCGTTCGTCGCCCTCGGCATCGTCCCCGAGGACAACCACCGCTCCTGGATCGAGCGGCTGTTTCGCCCGACGCCTCCCGCAGGAAACGCAAACGTGGCCGAGGCGACTCAGTCTGCCGCTGCCGACGTGGACTGCCCCCAGCCAACCACGGCGACCGCTGACCCCACCGCCGCCTGATTTGTAACGGTCACCGAGAAGCGTCAACCGATTGCCCCTGAAATTTGAAGCACGCCGTGTGGTGCGTTGGATTACTGGTTGGCGGGAGGGGGTTGGGGGAGGCTCGGGTGG
>JBMFXK010000320.1:0-3752 GCA_049964315.1 Clostridia bacterium
GGACCCCCGTGCACGATGGCCCGGACAATCCAGGCGCCGTGTTCAGCGGACCAGGCGAATTCCGCACCGACGCCGCCGTGGGGCCACGGCGGGCTCGGCCGGTAATCGCCGCCGAACTCGTAGGCGTGGGAGGTGCCCAGCTCCCCCTGCAGCTCCCATAGGAGATCGGACAGCTCACCGCGCGTGCCGACCCGGCCGACCAGGGGTGCATAGCGGTCGTACATGGCGTCCCAATCCACGGACGCCATGTCGACCGTCCAATAGTGCTCCCGCATTAGACGCCAGGCCTCGCGGAACATCTGCTGCCATTCCCGCTCGGGCTCGATGGGAAGCGTCACCCGCTGCAGGTCGATGATGCCGGACTCGCGCCCCGGACGGTCGCCTTTGGACTCGTCCACCTTGTCGCCCGCGCCCGCCCGGCGGAGCCGGCGGCGCTGCAGGATGAGGGCCGTCTTGCCGTCGCGCGAGATGCGGTAGTTGGCCACACCGTGCAGGAGCCCCTCCTGCTTGCGGGCCTTGAGGTCAAACGCCATCAGCGTCCCGAGTGCGCGTCCGCCGGCCTCCTCGCTCTCGATCGCGAGCGGCCGATCTATCCACAGCACCTTGCCGGAAATGGCGGTCAGCGAGTCGAGCCGGCCGGCACTGACCGGAAACGGGATCACCCGCTCAGCGATGCCGTCAAAGTCTATCTCGGAGGACCGGTCACGCTCTTCCAAGCGCTCCGGAGGTGCGTCCTCGGCCGGATCCGTGCCGTGGTCGCCCTCGGCGCCGCCTTCCGTCTTTTCTGCCTCATCGCTGTCGGTGTCGGCCAGGAACGGGCTCGGGATGTCGGATCGGAGCGGGATGAGGTACGGGCGGATGCCGCGCGGGAAACTCAAGTCAAACGCGAACTGGTCCAGAACGGGCGTGAAGTCGCGCTTGCCCAGGAAGAACAGGAAACGGCCGTCTGGATCGAAACTGGGGCTCAGGTCTTCCAGCAGGGGATCGGTGACGGTGTGCACCGCGCCGGTCTCCGCCTCGACGACGCGGATGGCGGTCGTCTGGGGCGAATCGGGACACGCGTAGGCCAGGTAGCGCCCGTCATGGGACCACGAGAGTCCCCGGATGCCTTCCTTCCACTCGTCCACCGCGACCCGGAAGCCGAAGGCGCTGTGGTCCACGAGCCGCACCGCTCCCTCGTCGACATCCACCAGATAAAGCTCCAGGCGGTGAGTGGACACCGCCACCCGCGAGCCATCCGGCGATGCAACCAGCTCCGTCGCGGCACCGAGGTCCTGGTCCACCACCACTTCCGGGTCAGATCCGACCCGCAGGCGGACGATGCGTTCCTCCCCGCCCTGTTCGAGGACGCCGATGACATCCGTGTCGTTGAGCCATGACGTCAACCGGGTCCGGACCCCGGATCCCGGCGAGCGGTGCGAGACCGGCCCCGCGAAGGCTCCCATGCTAACCGTCTGCCCCCGCGCCGTCAGGGCAATCTCGGGCCGCGCGGGATGCGGGTCGTAGTCGCTGACGAATGGGGCCGCGTCCACAAGACGAAACTGTCGGCCGGGGCGCTGTCCGTTCAGCGCAATCGGGACCTGATGCGTCTCGTCAGAAGCCGGATCGTAGAGGTAAACGTCTCCGCCCATGTGATACACGATGCGGCGCCCATCCGAGGCGGCGTTGCGGGCGTAATACACGTCGCAGTCGGAATGACGCCTCAATCCCTCGCCGCGCACGGTGACCGAGTACAGGTTGCCGACACCCTCATGGTCAGAGATGAAGTAGAGGCGGTCTCCCACGAAGAACGGCGCGCCGGGGTTGCCTTTCGGCTCTTCCAGACGCCGGTAGTGCCCGCTCCCGTCGGAGTCGAGCCAGATCTCGCCGGCCGTGCCGCCGCGATAGCGTTTCCAGGTGGCGGAGTCGCCCGTGTTGCGGCCGATGGCCGAAGATCCCCCCGGCCCCCAGTCGATGCTGGCGGCCGGGCCCAGGTTGAGCGGTTCGAGCGACCCGCCGGTCGCGACCGCAAACAGGTGAGCCACGCCTCGGAAAGGACTGCGCACGTCCGTACTGACGATCACGCGGCCGTCCGGAAGGAAACCGGCCACCCGGCGGATGCCGCCGGTGTATGTAATCCGGGTCATCGGGCCACCGTCGGCCTCCATCCGGTAGAGGTCCGGCTCGCCTCCGTCCTGCGAGACGAAGTAAAGCGCCTGTCCGTCAGGAGAGAAGCGGGGCCGCGACATGGGGCCGTTGCCGGCCGTGAGCCGCCGGGCGGTGCCGCCCGCGGTTGTTACCATCCAAAGGTCGTCGTCGGCGACCAGCACAATCCGGTCGCCGTGAATGGTGGGGAAGCGATAATAGCCTCGCGTTGCCATGGCTCCACCTTTCGCAAGTTCAGTTCACGAACGTCGCTTCGGGTTTGAGCAGGAAATCTCCTCCGCGCCGCCTGCCGGTGCGCGTGGCCTACCGTCCCGTCACCACGCAGACCGTGGCTTGGGTTTCCTGCTGCGGCACCGTGTCGATGCGCCACTCCGGCACCAGTTCCGAAGGCGGGGAGGGCCGGATGGTGGTGGACCACCTCTGCCATCCAACCCGTGTGCCGCATCAGGTCCAGGAGGGCCTGCTCGTAGACCACCAGGGACAGTCTCTGCTGCTCGAACAGCCGGCGGTGAAGCTGATCCTCGGCCGGATAGAACGTCTGAACGTTGTAAAACCCCCCGGGTCACCCGGCGCAGCTCGCGCAAGGTCTCTGCTGGCCGTGCGGCGTTCGACGTTGGGCAGACCCCCCAGCGTGGTGAGACAGTCCATCCTCCCGTTCCTGAGCGGCAGGCGGCGCGCATCTGCCACCACCAGGATGACGCGGCGCTCATGCCCCATGGCGGCCAGTCACCGCCCAAGGGAGCGAAGTCCGGTCCCGCGGCCGTGCCCGAGACGGCCACGGGAGAGGCGGATACAGATCGCGTCGGCAGATCCTGGTTTCTCCGGGGTGGGCCTCATGTGTGCCCGGGTGGCGTCAGACGACCCTACGCGATCCAGAATGACAGCACCCAAAACGTGAAGAACAGGGCCTGAAGACCGGGGAACCACAGGCTTGTCACCTGCTCCCACCACCGGTTTCGACGCGAGACCTGAGCCAGCAGGATGTAGAGCGGAAAAGCCGGCAGGATCAGGCGGGACATGCTGCGGAGCGGGGAATAGAAGCCATTGGCTACAGACATCAGGGGAATCAGGACCATGATGGCCGACCAGATGATGTAGCTCCACCGGTAGTGCAGACGGTACATCACGATCACGCCCACACCCAGCATCACGGCGCTCGCGAGATCGATGAACGTATAGGTGAACGCCAGCGTGTGCATCTGGTCGTGGTACAGCACGGAGAGCGCCACATGCAGCGCGTGCCACGGCGTCACCGTGATCCGGCCCCATCCCAGGGCCTCCGCTTTCATGAAGTCAAAGGCGCCCAACCCGATCACCTGCAGGTAACCCATGTACGCGAACAGGCCCATAGGCGCGCCCAAGAGCGCCAGCGCCGACGGACGCCACCTGAATCCTTCCAGCTGCCAGAACTCCCAGGCCAGCGGAAGGATCAGAAACACCCCTTCATTGCGCGTGAGGGCGGCGAGACACGCGAGGACACCGCTCCACCACCACTGCCGTCGCCGCGCCAGGTAGAACGCCCCCACCACCAGGGCCATGAAAGGTGCTTCGGAGTACGCCACGCTAAGAAAGAAGGCCAGGGGATAGACAGCAAGCTGTCGGGCGGC
>JBMFXK010000321.1:0-3739 GCA_049964315.1 Clostridia bacterium
CCAGCGGCATGCCGCCCTCCCGCAGCCGGTCCAGCGCCTCGTCGTAGGAGAGCCGCGGGAAGGGCGGCACCACCTTGCGGAGCGGCTCGACGTCCCTCCCGATGACCGCCAGTTCGCGGGACGCATGCCCCAGCACATCCTCCACCACGTACGCGACCAGTTCCTCCTGCCAGGCCAGATTTTCTTCAAAGTCACAGAACGCGATCTCCGGTTCTACCATCCAAAACTCCATTAAGTGCCGCCGGGTTTTCGACTTCTCCGCCCGGAAGGTGGGTCCAAAAGAGTACACGCGGCCCAGCGCCATGGCCAGGGCCTCCATGTACAGCTGTCCGCTCTGGGAGAGGTAGGTGGGCTCGCCGAAGTAGTCGACGCCAAACAGAGTGGTGGTGCCCTCGGCCGCCGCCGGAGTAATGATCGGCGGGTCGGCCAGGACGAAGCCGTGGTCATCCAGAAATGCGCGCACGGCATGGATGATGCGGGCGCGCAGGCGCAGGATGGCGGCCTGCCGGGGGGCGCGGATCCACAGGTGGCGGTGGTCCATCAGGTAGTCGGTGCCATGTTCCTTCGGCGTCAGCGGGTACTCGTGCGCGCCTCCCACCAGCCGCACATCCTGCACCTGCAGCTCTACCCCTTCGGGTGCGCGCGGATCCGCGCGCACCCGACCCGCGATCGACACGGAGGCTTCCTGGGCCAGCGTCCGGGCTGCATCCCACGCTTCGGCGGATACCGAATCCGCGCGCAGCACGGCCTGCACTTCCCCGGTCCCATCCCGGATGGTGAGGAACTGAATCCGCCCTGAGGACCGATGATGGACCACCCATCCCAGCACCGTCACGTCCTGGTCCACATAATCCGCAAGGTCCTGCACCCGCCGCCAGTCCTTCATGAGTCCGCCTCCAAGTTCCGGAAAATCACGATGCGCTGCACCTGATTGGTACCCTCGTAGATCTGCGTGATCTTGGCGTCGCGCATCATGCGCTCGACCGGGTAGTCCTGAATGTACCCGTAACCGCCGTACAGCTGCACGGCGTCGGTGGTGACGCGCATGGCGGTGTCCGAGCACATGAGCTTGGCCATGGCGGAAAGCCGCGTGACCTCGGCCGACGATTCGATGGCGAAGCCGGCCCCCTCCACCACCTCGGACGCGCGATAGAGCAGCTGGCGGCTGGCCTCGATCTGGACTGCCAGGTCGGAGACCATCCACTGCAGGCCCTGGAAGTCGCTGAGCGCGCGCCCGAACTGGCGGCGCTCCCGCACGTGCGCCAGTGCCAGGTCAAAGGCGCCCTGTGCGATTCCCAGCGCCTGCGCCGCGATGCCAAGCCGGGTGCGATCCAGCGTGCGCATGGCAATCTTGAAGCCCTCGCCCACCTGGCCCAGCAGGCGGTCCGATTCCAGGTAGACGTCGTCGAAGAGCAGCTGCGCCGTTTGGGAACCCCGGATCCCGAGCTTCTTCTCCACCCGTCCCACGGTGAAGCCAGGCATGTCCTTGTCCAGCACGAAAGCGGACACGGAGGAGGCCCCGCTCTTTTCCCCGGTGGCGGCAAACACCACGACTGTGTCGGCCAGGCCTCCGTTGGTGATGAACACCTTGCTGCCGGAGAGACGGTATCCCCCGCGGGCGTCCGCCACGGCGCGGGTCCTGGCGGCGGCCGCGTCTGACCCGGCTTCGGGTTCGGTCAGGGCAAAGGCCGCCATGTGCTTCCCGGTGGCAATGGGCCGCAAGAAGCGCTCCTTCTGTTCGGGGGTGCCCGCCAGCATGATGGGCATCGCGCCGAGGTGCTGGGCGGCGATGATAAGGCTTGACGTGGCGCAGACCCGCGCCACTTCCTCGATGGCAACAGCCAGCGTCAAGAGATCGGCGCCGGCACCGCCGTACGCTTCCGGCATGCCGAGGCCCAGAAGCCCGTACTCTTGAAAAAGCTGGTAGATGTCAAAAGGGTACTCACCGGTGGCGTCAATCTCGGCCGCACGCGGTTCCACCCGCTCTTTGGCCAGTCGCCGCACGGTATCGCGAAAGAGACGCTGTTCGTCGCTCAGGTCGTATGCCATGACCATTCTCCCCATCAGCGGTCCAAGTCGGTTGTCGGTTGGCGTCAGTCGCCTCGGTCTCACCGGGTCCCTCACACCGATCCATCTATCTACTCATCGTGGCAACAAGTGCCGGGAAAGGCAACGGCGGCACCCGGATTCGGTTTGGCACCCGCAGAGGGGATTTTGTAGAATGAGTTGACGCCGCGCATTGTGAGAAAGCGAGGGACGCTGTGGCCGTTGGACGGGATACCATCACCGTGCCGCTGTTCCTGCTTAATGCCGTCCTATTTCCCGGCACGCGTCTTTCGCTGCATGTTTTTGAAGACCGCTACCGGCGCATGGTGAGCGACTGCCTCGACCGCGACGCCCCTTTTGGGGTGGTGGCGATCCGCTCCGGGTCCGAGGTAGGTGGCCCGGCCGAACCGCACAACGTCGGGACTCTGGCCCGCATCGTCGACCAGGAGGTGCTGGACGAGGCGCACCTTTTGGTGCGGGTGGTGGGGACCGGGCGTTTCAGCCTGTTGTCATACCGGCAGGCGGGTTCCTTGCTGGTCGGACAGGTGCGGTTCCAGCCGGACCTGGACGAGCGGCCGGGGCGGGTTCTGCGCGATGAGGCCTACGCGCTGGCGTCCGAGTACCAGAGCTTCCTGGAAGACGGCGACGACGGGCGCGGCATCGTGCCGACCGAGCCCGAGGCCCTGTCGTACTGGATTGCCCAGCGCCTGCCCTTGAAGCTGGTGGACCAGCAGGAATTGCTGGAGCAGCGCCAGGTGGCGCATCGCCTGGCCTGGGAAGTCGGGTTTCTGCGGCAGCTGCTGGATCAACTGCGGCAGCCCCAGCAGAACGGCGGCGTGTAAGGCTTGTTCCCCGCCTCCGGCGATGCCAAGGGTCTGCAAATGACCCAATGACCCAATGATCCGAGGAGGATTGTCGTGGCCGACGCGTACGAGATGGATCCGCAGGATCGGGAACTGCTGCAGCTGCTGATCGACAACGCCCGCATACCGGTGGAAGTCCTGGCTGAAGAACTGGATCTGGATCCGGCCGAGGTGGACCACCGCATTGCCCGGATGGAGCAGATTGGCATCATCAAAGCCTACCGTGCCGTCATTGACCCCTACCTGTACTCTCTCTACTTTTACGAGAACGGCCCGCTGGGCATGAAGGCCACAGCCGGTAAGCCAAAAGCCTAATAGCGCCAAGGGATTTCTACAGGATGTGCGGGGCGGTCTCGGCCAGACGCCCCCACCAGTCCTCCAGTGCCTGGCTGGACGCCCGCAGCCGGTCCAGGTCCTCGCGCAGGTCACCGGCGGGGTACAAGAGGCGCGGACCGTGCCACCCCCAGCGCACCTCAATCCGCCCGCCATAAGGCCCCACGGCTGGATAGCGCGCCAGGAACGCCTGCTCCGGCCACCGCGGGTGCGAGACGAGCCACAGGTCGTCATCGGTCCCGGGCCAGCGCTGCCACCAGCGTGGACCGCCGGCCCCGGCACCAAGGACAGGACGGCCCGCCTCCAGGGCCGTGGTGTAGGCCTGCGCCCGTGATTCCCACAGCCGGTACGTCCCGGCCGGATCGCGCGGCACCGGTCGGGAGGCTGATTACGACATCGCCATCGTCGGCTCGGGGGGTGCCGCCTTCTCCGCCGCCATCCGCGCGCGCGACGCCGGTGCCCACGTCGTGATGGTCGAGCGCGGCACGATCGGCGGC
>JBMFXK010000322.1:0-3736 GCA_049964315.1 Clostridia bacterium
GTGGTGAGCCACTCTTGCCAGAGCCACCCCCAGCGGCGCATGCGCGTGAGCCAGGCGACGATCGCGAGGGTTCCGAGCACGATCATGATCTCGGCCGCGATCTCGGTTGGGCGCCGGGTGCCGGGAGGGAACAGCGTGTGCACCAGGTAGACGACGGACGACGGCATTTACGAGCACTCCTTTCCGGCGATCCGGGGCATCGACCCGACTCTCCGGATGGTCATGGCATGGACGAGTGGTGGGGGTTCATAAGCGTGTACATCCCGTCGCCCATGAGCGTGAACCCCGTCGGCTGAAAAGGAAATGTGGCGCGGGGGTAAGCCCCGTACGTCTCCGCCGGCGTTAACCCAAATGACAAGAGCTGGTGATAACCCGTCAACGTGAGCGGGGGGGCCGACCGGCGCGTCGATGCCGCCCATTTGGCGAACTGAGCCGGTTGCACGGCATGGACCGTAAAGAACATCTGCGCATAGTGGAGTCCCGAAAAGTTCCCGCTGTGGCCCCAGTACGTGCCAGGATGCTTGGCCTGCAGCCACAGCGGCAACACCTGGTTCGGCATGGTGTACTCCATGCCCCCGAGCCGGGGCACCCAGAACGTGTTCATCGCGGAATCGGCAGTTAATTCGAAGAGCACCGGCCGCCCCGCGGGAATGACCACGTAATTGACGGTGGCCACGTGCTGCCCCGGATACTCGAACAGCCACTTCCAGCTGAGCGAGGTGACGTCAATCACGACCGGGTCCTTTTGTTTGGCGGGATGGGCCAAGGCGAACGTCTCGCTGACCATAGGCACCGCGATGACGGTCAGGAGAGCCACGGGAATAAGAAACCACAAGATTTCAAGCCGCCTGTCCCCGTCCCAGTCCGGGGCCCACCAGCCCCGGCGGCGGGATCCGTCCCGAAATCGGATCAGGACGATGACGAGAAGCGTAAAGACGGCGCCTATGACGACCGCCATGGCGATGGACGACAACGTCAAGAGGTTCAGCTCGGTCTGCGCCACCGGGCCGGCCGGGTGGAACAATACATAGTCGCTGCCGCATCCCGTCGCCAACAGGGTCACGCTGCCGATGGCCGCTGCACGCATGACGGGCTTCACCCGACGCCATTGGACCATGCCCTATCCTCCTCTCGTCCGATGTCCAATCGTCGCAGTCGACCAGGTCAACTCCGCTCTTACGGTAGGTGACAGATGTCGAACGGTGGTAGGGACGGATGACGGAAGCGGCATGGGCCGCATGACCGGCTCATGTTGGACCGAATGGCCCTTCTTTTGGGTCCATCGGACCACGAGGGTCCGGCGGCGGCGAAGGCCTCCTGCCAGATGCAGGAGCGTGGCGCACCACTCCGGACCGGCGGCGAACCCATCCGCGCACAGTCCGAACCTGCAGCTCTGGACGGACGTGCAGGGGTGTTCCTCGAGTGCACGTGCGGTCTTTCCGCGGCAGGTGCGCCACCCTTTCAGTCAGAGCATGCAATTTGAGGCGGCGCTGTCACGTTGGATTGTGTCCGGCATACCATGCACCAGCTTCTTCCACAGGAGGGAATCCCTGCATGGCCTTGTTTGAGGACACCTTCGCGCCTTATGTAAGATTCGGCGGCCGTAACCTATCGTCAGGCGCCGTCGGAACCGATGTCGCCGTGCTGCAGGCGGTTTATGATCTGATGCTGACGGCGATGAACCCGCCGCTCGGACCGATGGGGTCGCCTATCGCGATCGACGGCCGGTTCGGCTCCAACACGGCCCAAGCCGTGCGGAATATCCAGTCGTACTTCGGCCTCACGGTCGATGGCGTGGTGGGGCCGGACACCTTCTTCGTGTTCGGCCAGGGCATCGGCTCGCACACCACCTATGGAGGACCGGTCTATGGAAGCCGCGCGCTCCACTCCGGGATGTCCGGCGGCGACGTGACCATACTCCAAAATCGGCTCAACCTCTTCCGTTACCAGTCGATCATCGGCCACCCGGGCAATGGCGCCTTCGACAACGCCACGGCGGCCGCCGTACTCGCGTTCAAGCATGATGCAACCGCACACGGTGACACCGGATTCCCTGACAACAGCATCGCCGGCAACGGCTTCTACGACGCGACCTGGATATACACCTTCGCGGGAGGTCGGGCGATCCAATCGGGCCGGAACGGGTTTGATGTCGTTTTCCTCCAGACCCTGCTGAAGAACCTGGGCTACTACGCCGGCCGCATCACCGGTTACTATGACTCGGCCACCATCGCGGCCGTGCGGGCGTTCCAGACCGCCGAACACATCTCCGCGGACGGCGTCGTCGATACCGCGACCTTCTACCACCTCGGACTGCACAACCTCAACGCGGCGCCGGCTCCCCTCGGAATCGCGTGGCCGAAAGTTTCCGAGGCCCCGGACTTCGCCGACTGCTGCCTCGTGCTGAGCGGACACGGGCCCGCGATCGAGGGATGCATGGATCCCCCTGGCGGCACGATGTGGGTCCGTCAGTTCCGGAACGGTTCACTCGCCACCGTCACCACGACCTGGCACCTGCCGCCGCCGCAGGCGTTCGATCCGTGCTATGACAGCTGGATCCTGGACTTCCTGCCCTACCCCAGTCGGATCATGGCCGCCGTGGATGCCGACCTGGGGATTTACTACCACGCCCGGGAGCAAAGCTATGGCTCGCCTCTGCCGCCAGACGCGGAGGTCACCATCCGTCCCGGCCGGGACTCTGTTGCGCTCGGGCCGGTGGTGCTGCAAGGCACGATGGCCCAATGCGGGGGAAATCCGTGCTGCGGCGGGGCTGCCGCAGCGACCGACTCGAAGTAGCAGGGCTTCACGTTCGGCCTTTCGCAGAGGACCAGGCGAGGAAGGCGGCCCGTCAGGGGCCGCCTCTTCGCTCGTTCCCGCTCCAGCACAGCCCCTTGATCCGTGGACGGACGACAGCGTGGGCGGCTTAGGGCGACGCCGTCTGCGACTGGACCGACGTATCCGAGCCGGCCAGCGCGTCAATATCTTCGGGGATGGCGAGGTACAGGTCCGCCGCCAGTACAAAACCGATGATGGCCGAAAACGCCCACGCCCACCAGAGCGGCAGCACATGCAGCAGAAAGCCGGCCGCCAGCGTCCCGAGAGGATTGGCGACCGTAAACAGCGTCATCATCAGGCCAAAAACACGGCCGCGGAGCTCTTCTGGCACCAGGCGCTGCATGAGCGTTAATGTCAGTGCGTTGGCGACGCCGTTGCCGACCCCGGCCACCAGCAGGTCGAGAGCCGCCAGACCGGGGATGCGGACGACGGCGAAAACGCCTGTAAACAGGGCCTGGACGCCAAATGTGACCGCCGTCCCGCGCCGCATGCTCCATCGCCCGGCCAGCCCCGCTCCCAGGCTCCCCAGCACCAGGCCGGCCGCCCAGGCCGCACTGACCAATCCGTACCAGAGCACGGTGGTGTGCAGGGAATGCCGGATCCAGAAGGGCAGCATGGTGAAGGCCGCCACGTAGGCAAAGTTGGCCAGGACCACGACCGGGAGCACCTTGAGGACGATGGGCAGCCGCCTAAGAGCGATCAAGCCTTCACGAAGGTGGGAGAGAAACGGCACGGCTGGTTCGCGGTCCTCTGACGGGGCGGCCGGAGCGGCGATCTCCGCCGGCGTTGGTGCCGCGTGCCGCAGCGACCGGACCATGAGCCAGAGGAAAAGCGCCGACAGCCAAAACGAGCTCATGTCGATGCCGAACACGAGGGCCACACCGAGGGCTGCAATAGCGGC
>JBMFXK010000323.1:0-3715 GCA_049964315.1 Clostridia bacterium
GCAACGAGAAGCTGGTGGCACGGATGATCGACGGCCTGTACCGTCGCGGTGCGAGCGTGGTGTACGGCACCCCGATGGGTGTGCACGTCTCGGGGCACGGAGCCCAAGAAGAACTCAAACTCATGCTGAACCTGGTCCGGCCCGACTTCTTCATCCCGGTGCATGGAGAGTACCGGCACCTGGTCCATCACGGGGAACTGGCCCGATCGACGGGTGTCGCGAGCGACCACATCTTCATCGGCGAGAACGGGACCGTGTTCGAGTTCTCCGAGGAGGCCGGCCGTATCGTGGGTCAGGTGCCGTGGGGCAAGATCCTGGTGGACGGCATGGGCATTGGCGACGTGGGCCACATCGTGCTGCGCGACCGGCGCCAGCTGTCCCAGGACGGTGTCTTGATCGTCGTGGTGGGGATTGACTCGCAGTCGGGAGAACTGGTGTCCGGACCCGATGTGGTGTCGCGCGGCTTCGTCTATGTCCGCGAGTCCGAAGCCCTCATGGAAGAGGCGCGCCAGCGGGTCCGCTCCGTCATCGAAGCGTTGGGCGAAGGGTACACCGAGTGGGCCACCATCAAGACCGCGGTCCGCGATGCCATGGCGAAGCTCATGTTTGAGCGGACCCGGCGGCGGCCGATGGTGCTCCCCATCGTCATGGAGGTCTAGCGACCGCACTGCGGCGGCAGCGCTGCCGGACCGTGGCCGCCGTCCCGCGACCCGACCGCTTTGCCGGCGGCGCGGTCAGCGGGGCGGCGGCACGCGGACGGTGGCCACAATGATGACGGTGGTCCGCGCCAGCACGACCCCTTTCAAGTCGATCCGGTACCATTGTCCGCGAATCGCGATCACCCGGTGCTGAAACAGGGACCACACCACATCAAACGGGATCCGATCCGGCGCCGCCCCGATGATGCTGGCGGTGACCGGCTCGAGGGCGTTGCGCAGATCGGGCAGGTCCGGCGCCGGCCCCACGGTGCGGATCTCGGCCCGCTCGATCACGGCCGCGCCGGGCGGCCGCGCGGCCAGGAGAGCCAGCTGTTCGCGAAGGCGACTTGACTCCTGCTGCAGGCGGGTGGCATTGACCCGGGCGAGCCGCGTCTGTTCCACCCAGTAGGCGAGGCGGGCTCGATCGGTGCTCTGAACTAGAAACGCGCCAGTCAGCGCGCCCAGGAAGGCGGCTGCCAGAAGGGCGGACAGCCTCACGATCCCGCGAGTGCCCGGATCAGCAGATAGGCTACCTGTGCGCCCAGGTAGGCGATGCCGGCCACCGCAAGGTCTCGAAACAGGCCGAACACGCCGCGGGACAAAAACTCACGCTCCAAGTTCTCCAGCGCCGTCATGGCCCCGCCGATGGCGACCGCCACCGCCCAGATGCGGATCTGGAAGGCCAGCGCCGCGTAGTCCGGCGCGGGCTCGCCCACGATCCACTGACCGAGCCCCCCGACCAGCGCCCCGCCGGCCGTGACGCCGAGGGCCGTCATGAAGGGTGGCATCAAGGTGCGCAGCACCTTCACCATCCACACCCTGAACGCCCCCTCTTGTCAGGGTATGTCCCCGTGTCGTCGGACATGGCATAAAGCGACCGCGTTTTCACCGACACTACCAGCCGACGCGCGGTAGGCCGCAGTTCGGAGTGCAAGGGGGACGCTCGTGCCCAGAGAATCCAAGACCGCCCGGTCCGACCCACAGGAGGCCGCCCGGACCAAGACCAATCCAGACCCGGCCAGCAGCATCCACACGCTCGTCATCGTGGGACAGATTGAGGGCCACATCATCCTGCCGTCCCAGAACAAGACCACCAAGTATGAACACGTCATCCCCCAGCTGGTGGCGCTGGAGGAAGATCCGGCCGTGAAAGGGCTTCTCGTCATCCTGAACACGGTCGGTGGCGACGTCGAAGCTGGCCTGGCCCTGGCCGAGATGATTGCGAGCCTGACCAAGCCCACGGCGTCCTTGATCCTGGGCGGCGGCCACTCCATCGGGGCGCCCGTCGCCGTGGCGGCCGACTACACGTTCATCGCCCCGACCGCCACCATGACCATCCATCCCATCCGAATGAACGGTCTGGTCATCGGGGTACCCCAGACGTACGAGTACCTCGACAAGATGCAGGACCGCGTGGTGGACTTCGTGGTGCAGCACTCCCACATCGGCGAGGAACGGTTCCGCGAACTGATGCTGAGGACGGGGGAGCTCGCCCGCGACGTAGGGACCGTGCTGGTGGGGGAGGATGCGGTGAGGGCCGGTCTCATCGATACCGTGGGAGGCGTGGGTGTTGCGCTGGAGACGCTCCACGACATGGTGGATGCCGAAAGCGCCATCCGATCGCACGAGAAGCGCCCGCGGCCTCGGCGCACCTTCCAGCCGCGGGCGGTGGGAACTGGAGGCCGTCGGACGCGGACCCGGTCGGGAGCGCTCTAATGTGGTACACGCCGCTCCCATTCGAGGATGTATGGGGCCCGCTGCAGGAACGGGCGCTGGCCCCGCTCGAACTGGTGGATGCCGGGGACTTGATGCTGCTGGTCCGGCGTGAGGCTGATGGTTCCCGCCGCGTCGAGCGCATCCTCTCCACCAACCCGCGCCACTTTATGGACGACCGCTACCAGCCCGGCGCCCTCTTTTAGGCGGACCTGTCTGCCCGATCCGGGCCCCGCATAGGAATGCGGGGGAGGTCCGGGGAGAGTGGGCGCCGTCTTGATGGGGGTGGTGCAGGGGTTCACCGAGTTTCTACCGGTGAGTTCGTCCGGCCACCTGCTCCTGCTCCGGACCCTGCTGCACGTGGCCAGCCCGGGTGCCACCCTGGAAGTCTGGCTGCATGGCGCCACGCTGGCGTCCGTGCTGATCGCCCTGCGGCGCCGCCTGGGAAGCCTCCTGCACGGTGTGCTCATCCGGGACCCCTCGTCCGTCCGGATCGTGCTGATGGTGGCACTGGGCACCCTGCCCGCCGCCGTGGCGGGGGTGTTGCTGCGCCATCAGGTTGATGTCCTGTTCCGGCCCCAAGTGGCGGCCGTGGGGTTCCTCCTCACCAGCCTCCTGCTCTGGACGGCGCCCCACCCCAGCGCTCACGGCCGGCGCCTCGATGAGATCGGGACCGGCGACGCCCTCTTGGTGGGGGCCGTGCAGGCGCTGGCCCTTATTCCGGGACTGTCCCGCTCGGCCAGCACGATGGCCGCCTCACGCTGGTGCGGCCTCTCTCCGGCCACTGCCGCCGAGTATTCCTTTCTGCTGGCCATTCCCGTCATCCTGGGAGCGTTGGTCATCACCGGCATCCCGGAGGCCCAGTCGGCCCCGGTCACCCTGATTGCCGCGCTCGCGGCAGGCACGGCCGGGGTACTGGCAGTACAATGGGCCATGCAAGGCATCGTCAAGCCCGGATGGTGGAAGGGGTTTGGCGTCTACACCATCATGCTGGCTGGTCTCTCCTGGTGGCTCGGACGTTGAAGGAGGCACGGTACGGTGGCGCAGGGCACCCGGCACGAAGTGTCCGGCATCATCCTGGTGGCGGCCGCCATCGTGGCATACCTGGCGCTCGGCGGGCAGTCGGAAGGAGCGCTGGGCAGCGTCGTCGCCCACGGCCTCAAGGCGGCGTTGGGACTGGCCGCCTGGTGGGTGCCCGCTTTCGTGGGTGTGGTGGGGGTGTTTGCCCTGATAGGCCGTCCGGCCTGGGCCACCCCCGTCCGCATCTGGTCGGTGCTGGCGATCACCGTGCTCCTGGACGCGCT
>JBMFXK010000324.1:0-3707 GCA_049964315.1 Clostridia bacterium
GCCAGCGTGCCCCCACTGCCGATGCCCCCCCGGTGGGATGGGGGTGGTGGGGACCGAAGTCCGGCCGGTGCGCCTCCTCCTGCATCCAGGTGCTCAGGCCCTCGTATTCGGGATGCCGCACGCGGGCCAAGTTCACCCGCTCACGGCGCCGAGCCGCGCGCTCGTACAGATACACCGGCAGCTGCAGCTCGGTGCCGAACCGCCGACCCAGATCTTCCGCCAGCTGCACGCAATACGCCATCGGCGTGTCGTCCAACGGGACGAACGGCACCACGTCGACGGCGCCCATCCGGGGATGGCTCCCCTGATGGCTGCGCAGGTCGATCAGCTCCAGGGCCTGCCGGCTGGCGCGAAACACGGACTCCAGCACGGCGGGACCCTCTCCCGCGATTGTCATGACCGAACGGTTGTGGTCGGGATCCGCAGACAGCCCCAGCACCTTGACGTCAACGCTGCGGGCCGCGTCGGCCAGCGCCCGGAGCACCGCTGGGTTTCGTCCCTCACTGAAGTTGGGCACGCACTCGACCAGCATCCTGTCCTCCCCGCGCGGCCACTCACACGATTGCCCGGCGAGTTCCGTCGGCAGTTCGGTACCGGGCAATCAGCCCTGCCCGGCTCTTTCACCGCACGCCGCCCGAGCCTTCTATCGGACATCCTGACACGGAGGTCCGGCCCTGTCCACGACTCGACCCAGCCCCTGCCCAAGCCCCCAGCCCGGCCATGCCCCGGATTCGCACGCAGCGAGCCGGCTGCTACTGGGCAATCGCCGCGTTGACAAACGGTTTCATGCTAGTGATGGACAGGAGCGCCCCGATCTGGACGTGGGTGATGCGGCCGTTGGCACCGATGAATATCGAGGTGGGAAGCTTTGAGACGTCGTACGTGGTGGCGACGCCCCCCGTCGTGTCGAGCAGCACGTCGTAAGAGATGTGGTGGGCCTGGAGCCACTTGACGACGGTGGGCTGCGACTCCTGGAGGTCGACCCCTAAGATGTCGATCTTGCTTCCGTACAGTGCATGAATGCGCTGCATGTCCGGCATCTCAGTTTTACACCACGGGCACCAGGTGGCCCAGAAATTGAGCCAGACGGCGTGTCCGCGAAGGTTCCACAGGGTGACCGTCTTCCCATGCACGTCTTCCAGGGTGAAGTTGGGTGGATAGTCGCCCACCTTGAGGCCCACCTGTACATGCTTGGCCGCGCTGGACCCGGCCTGAGACGGCCTGACCTGATGGGGAATGACGACCGGCGCCAATATGTAGCCCGCGTATCCCGCCGCAGCGGCCAGCACGAGGACCGTGAGAATTCTCTGCCACGATGCACGCACCGGCAAAGCCCCCCGAAGCGCGAAATGATTGCGACGCTAATGCGTCCGGCGAATGAGGAACGTGAACCGATCCTGCTCCTGGTCGGCCTGGATCAGGTCGTGCCCCGTGCTCCGGGTCCACGCCTGGAAATCCGCCATGGCGCCGGGGTCAGTCGCCAGTACCTGGATCACGGATCCGACCGCCACGCCATTCAGGCCCTTTTTGGCACGAATGACCGGCAGAGGGCATGCGAGCCCGCGAGCATCCACGATCGCCGCCACCTCGACATCCATGGCCGACGCCCCTTCCATTATGCCCACCCCTATGCCCACCCCTCATTGTAGCGTGTCTGGCTGCCTGAAAACTTCGTCAACCGTGATGGTAACTCACTTACTTTCCACAAGGTTCGTGGTACCATACGCATGGAGGGGCCTATGAACGAGAAAGAGGCCATGTGCCCGCGATTTGAAGCGGCCATGAAGATGCTGGGCAAGCGGTGGACCGGACTCGTCATCCGCGTATTGCTGGATGGGCCCGCTCGCTTCTCGGAGATGGCCGGCCGCATCCCGGAAATGTCCGACCGTATGCTGGCCGAACGGCTGCGCGAGCTCGAAGCGGAGGGCATCGTGCATCGCGACGTCTTTCCCGAGACACCGGTCCGCATCGAGTACCGGCTGACCGAAAAGGGCCGCGCCCTGGCGCCGGTGATGGATCAGGTCCACGCCTGGGCGGATCAATGGCTCCTCACCCCAAGCGGCCGTTGACCCGGTGCGACCGCTTCCGCGCGGCGTCGCGCTGGCACGAGGCGACGCACCACATGTTTCTGGACCAGTGGGCGCAGGGAACGCTTCCTGAATCCGTCTTTACGCGATACATCCTCCAGGATTATGTCTTCGTGCAGGCGTTGGTTCCGGTAGCCGGCCGCCTGTACGCTCACGCACCCTCTCTCCCGGCGCGGCGGCGCCATCAGGAGTTTCTGGTTTCCCTGCTGACGGACGAGGATGGGTACTTCGAGGATATGCTGCACGACCTGGGCGTCGCGCCCGATGTGGCGGCATCGCCCGTCCCGCTCCCGCTGACAGCGGCCTTCGCGTCGTATTTAATCAACGCGTCGCGCTCCGATGACTATGGTCCGCTGCTGGCTCTGGTGGTGGCCGCGGAATGGGTGTACGAAGACTGGGTGCGCCGCCTGCACGCCAGCCCGCCGACTGCCCCACTGTACCGCCGCTGGGTGGATCTGCACAGCACAGAACCCTTGACCCGCTTTGTCGGCGAGGCTCGGGCCGAGCTGGACAGCCTGTCCCTGACGCCTCAGCAAGACGAGAGCGCCTGCGCTCGCTTTGTCACGGTGGTGGATTACGCAGCCCGCTTCTGGGAGATGGCCTGGTCGGGTACCGGCTAACTTCCGGGCTGGTCCGGGACGGCGGCGTCACATCTGCGTGCGCGCTTGCCTGCCGTCCGGGCGCGCTGCCGAATCCCTCGGCGCTGAAGCTAGCCGTCACCCCGCGGGCTGTGAGTGCCCCCATCAACACCAGCGGATGGTCGCGGCGGTCCCATTCAGGTTCCCGCCCATACCGGCCGCGGGCAGTCCGGGCGCCGCCGGCGCCGTCCCCATCCCATCTACCACCGTGTCCACCACGAATCGGGTGACCCCGGTATCGATCAGACGGGATGTGAAGGCGTCGCTGTAGGGAAGGCACGGGCTGACCGTGATCTGTCCCGTCATCCCGGCATGCACGGTCCGACTGGCGGTCATCAGCCGCCGCGACGGAAGGGGTCCTCCGCCGAGACGTCGTATCAACGCCTCGCCGTCAGTCTCCACCGTGAGGGAAAGCACCGCTCCATCCATCCCCAGGAGCACGAAAAATCTCGTTCGACAAGAGGACTGCGGGTCTGCGCCAGCACCAGGTCCACCGGCTCTTTGCGAGCGCAGCGTCTCGAGAGCCGTCCGGCTCGCCCCGTGCCGCGCTTCAACGGGCTGATAGGGTCGGTTGACCGGGAAAGAAGAAGATGTGGAGCCGCTCCCGCGCCCCGGCCGTCATCTTGCCCAGTTCGACCGCCAGCACGGCCGGCAGATTCTCTTTGACCAGCACCCGCTCGCCCCAGCCCGCCCCCGCCCGCCGGATCCCACGCGGACAGAAACTGGGCGTAGCACTAACTGCCGCAGGCCGAAGCATCAAACGCACCGCCCACGGAGGGGGACAGGCTGTGGGTGAACGGGAGGACGCCCTCGGTGAGGAAACCCCTGTCTGGGGCGCGAGCGCCGTGCGGACCCGGATGGATGCGATCTGCAGACGCGTCAGGCACGTCAGGCACATCAGGAGGAAGTCTCTCGGTCCCTGACCACCACCGCCACCGTGCACCGGGAAATGGCCACCAGGCGGTCCTGCTCATCCACGATC
>JBMFXK010000325.1:0-3705 GCA_049964315.1 Clostridia bacterium
CCGTGGGGTCGAGACCGGACTCCTGGACCAGACTCGGCAGGAAGAACACCGGATCCAGGATGAGCGAACCCCGCGCGGCGTTGGCCCAGTCAAACAGCACCAGCCTCCCGTCCACCACCCGGAGATTGTCGGAACGGATGTCGGTGTGGAGAAAGCCGGCCGGATATGCCGGCGACAGGGCGTCGGCTTCCGCGCGTTCGAGGGCGGGAAGTGCGCGCGACAGCCAGCTGCCTCCCAGGGCCGGATCGTCCGCCAGCGCCAGAAATGCCTGCCGGACGGCTCGGTCACTCCTGATGCGGGCCCAGTTGCCGCCGAGCTCGGGCGACACCGGGGCGAGGTCCAGCAGGGGGGGCACGGTGGCGTGAAAGCGAGCCATGGCAGCCAGCACCGCCCGGGCCCGCGCATCGGTCCACGGCGGCACCCGGCCCCGGTGGCCGAGATCCTCCAGCAGAAGCAGGTGCCAGCCCGGATATTCCACGGAGCCGAGGTACCGCGGCGCAATCCCACTGACGGCGCCCGATTCGTAAAGCCGCTGTTCAAACGGCACCGATGTCCAGTTCACCTCATTGGAGTCGGGGCCGGCTCCCTTCAGGAACAGGCGGGCGCCGTCTTGGGTCACGACCCGCAGGGTGACGCTGGGTCCATAGCCGCCGTAGACCCGCTGGGTCCGCTCAATGCGTGATCCGGCGCGCTCCTCGATAAGCAGGCGGAGGGCGGACGGCAGCTCGGTCCAGGCTGGCTTTCGCTCCCGCATCAGATCCCTCCCGAGTGTGCATCAGCATGCGGACCTATAGACCTGCAGCTTGTCACGCGCAGGCCGGCTTGAGTCAGCCAACCTGCGCACGACACGACTAGAGGCGAATCGCGACAAAGACGCCGGGGTCCAGAAGGATCGGCTGGCGTCCCGGTATCTCCAGGGCGGCTGCGCTATCAGCTCGGACAGACAGTCCCTCCGCGCCCATCTGGAGATCGAGGCCTGGCGCTCCGCCAACAATGCCGCCAGGACCTGGCAGTGCCAGTCGGTAGCGGGACGGCGGCTCCTCGACTGCGGGCACGGTCTCCAGGCCGGGTGCGTACAACGGTATGACGGTGCCGGTGCGCTGGAAGAGGAGGATTTCCTCAAACGGCACGTGAGCCCGATGATGCCAGCGGCGGCCCTCCAGCACGATGTCGGGATGGAACCAGTCGACCCAGCGGCCCTCGGGCAGATAGAAGTCCCGGGTTCCACCGGGGTTGAACAGCGGCGCCACCACGAGGTACGGACCGAGGCCGTACGCGTCATCGATGCGCCACGTCCCCGGGTCTTCAGGGTCCATCAAGACCAGGGGGCGCGCCAGCGGCAGGCTGTGTGACACCGCATCCCGCGACGCCCACCACAGATAGGGCAGCAGCTGGTAGCGCAGGTCGGCAAACAGCCGGAACACGCGCTCCGCGTCAGCCCCGAGCTCCCACGGTTCACGCGGCGTGGTGCCGTGAAACCGCGTGTGGGAGAAGAGGAGGGCCATGGCTGCCCACCGCATGTACACGTCCGGAGAAGGGGTGCCGGCAAAACCCCCGCCGTCAAAGGCCGTGAAGGCGGCGCCGCTCAGGCCGAAGTTCAGCGCACCGCGAAGGCTGCTGGCCATGTATTCGAAGGTGACACCGGAGTCGCCGCCCCATTGGAGCGGGTAGCGCTGCACCCCCGCATAGCCGGATCGTCCCCAGACCATGGGTTCCTCGCGCCGCTCCGCGGTCGCTTCATAGACCGCCCGCTGGTAGAGGAGGGGATTCAGGTTGCGCCCGGCCAGACCCGACACCTCGGCGTCGTGGAACCGGACCCCCTCATAGGGCACGCTTTCGCCAAAGTCGCTCTTGAACACGCTCACCCCGAGATCCAACAGGGGTTTGAGGAGACTCTTGTACCACTCGGCGGCGCGCGGGTTGCTGAAATCCACGACTCCGCTTTCATCGTCGAAACGGGGAATGCGGGCGGCCGTGCCGGCGTGCGAGCGCACCAGGAAGCCACGGTCGTGCGCCTCCCTCCAGACCCTGCTGCCACGAGGCAGGAAAGGGTTGATCCAGAGCGACAGATGAAAGCCCAGGTCGCGCAGTTCTTGAATCATCCCGGCCGGGTCGGGAAAGGCGGTCCGGTCCCATTCAAAGGGACAGGTATGCCCGTTCTTTTCCGTCAGCCAGTAGGGATCGAGATGGAGGACGTCGCAGGGAAGATGCCGCGCCCGCATCTCGCGGGCCACCTGCAGCAGCTCCTCCTGGTCGCGGTAGCCCCAGCGGCTCATCCATACCCCATATGACCACCGCGGCGGCAGGGCAGCCGGCCCGGTCAAGGCCTGGTATCGGGCCAGGAGCTCCGGGAGCGAGCCGAGCCAACAGTAAAGCTCCAGCGCCGGCTCGGTGGAGATGACCCGCAGGCGGCCGTGTAGCGACCGCCCCATCTCCCAGTGCGTGGGCGCGGCGGTGTCCACAAACAGGGCATAGCCCGCGGTGGACATCAGATAGGGTGTGGTGATGTAGGTTTCGTCGGAGGGCAGTCCGAAGGCGTCCTCCGCCCACAGGCTCACGGCTTGACCACGGTGGTCGAGGGCACCAAACTGTTCGCCCAGCCCGTACAGTGCCTCACCCGGGCCGAGGGGCGCGTCGAACCAGGCAAGCCCGCTGGGGGCGATGCCGAACGTGCGATCCACGGTGGAATCAAATCCCCCGTCGGCCAGGGGATGGGTGGCAAATGCGTGGCCGCGACCGTCGTCAATCTGAAGAAATGGACCGGTCTGCGCAAGACGCACGACAACCCCGGAGCCCTCCAGCCGGACACCCTCTGACTCCTCCGTCACCTGCACGGAACCGGGGTCCGGCGGCCGGGAGAAGAGGGTGCGCTTGCGTGGGGGTCGGTCCCCGATGGAGAAGCGGACCAACCCGCCGGCGAGAATCCTCACCGTGGCTGGCGTTGCCATCGCTTCGGTGTCAAACAGCTGGAGACGGACTCCGTCCGGCAGCGGGGCCCGGACGCGGAAGCGGACGAAGGGCCGGGGCCAGTCCGGAGTTAAGAGGCGTGTGGGAAAGGTGGGCATGGCGACCTCCCGTCATTCAGTGCGAACGATCAGACGCTCCAGCGTCTGATCGTCCGGCGCTGGACATGCTTTGTAGATTGTAGCAGGGAGAAGCACCGGCACGGCGGCGGAGAAGAGTTGACCCAAAGCCCTAGTACCGGAACAATAAGAAGGTCAGGGGGGTGCGCTTCGAGTTTTGCCCAGAGCAGAAGACGCCAGCAATCAGATCTTGGACCACTTCGCCGGCCCGAACCTCGGTTACCTGCTGCAGCTGTTTGAGGTCTTCCGATCCGACCCGGAGCAGGTGTCGGCCGAAGATCGCGCTTTTCTCAGCGCGCACCAGGGGGTTCTGGAGGCCTTGGCGGCGGGAGCGGCGCTGGAGCCGCGCAGCGCCGCCGGCGAGGTGACGGGCTTCGATCCGGGACTTGCCGCGCAGGCGGTGCATGCCATCCGTCTCATCCGGCGGCGCGGCCATCGGGCCGCCGCCTTCGACCCGTTGCAGCCGAACCCCGAAAAATGGAGCCCGCTGGATGCGGCCGTGGCCGCCCTTCCGGTCGCAAGCGTCAATCCCGGTCTCGAGGTGCCGGCCGGCGAGCGCGGCACAGTCGGCGAGAGTGTGGAGCGGCTGCGGCGGACGTACGCGAGCACCACAGGCTATGAG
>JBMFXK010000326.1:0-3702 GCA_049964315.1 Clostridia bacterium
GCTCGTGCGGGGGTCCCTCGCCCTCAGCCTCGGGATCGAAGTCACAGACCACCAGCCGGCCTCCGGGCTTCAGGACGCGCCGGGCCTCGGAAAAGGCTTCTGCCGGGTTCTCCAGCTCATGGTAGACGGCAAGCCAGATCTCCCGATCCAGGAGGCCAGCTTCCAACGGCAGTGACTCACAGCGGCCGTCGAGCACGGTCACGTGGGGAAAATTCTTGGCCGCCCGCTCCTCCAAGTGACGCCGCGCGGCATGCGCGGGATCGATGGCAAACACCCGGCCGGCGTGGCCCACGCCGAGCGCAATAGCTTCCATGAGGTAACCGCTGCCCGCTCCCACGTCGGCGACCCGCATGCCTTCCGACAGATGGAGCGCCTCGAGGATGGCGTGTCGCGGAAAATACGCTTCGCGTTCAGGATTGAGGAGATGCTCAAGCCGAGCGTAATCGTCCCAGTGGTGTTCGTGGCCGTGCCCGTGCCGGTCGTTGGTGTTGTCAGGCGCCATAGTGGGCCACCCCTTCCCGCCCCATTATAGCCGCAGGTATTGCCGACCGCCGTTTGCCCGTCGGAAGTGGGTTCGCTATAATCCGTCTGGGATTAAGTGTGCCCGGCCTTGGACGTGCGTCCGGGCTTCTGGGGTCCGCACGTGGGCGAGTGCCCAAAGTCCCCGCACCATGAGCTATAACCCGCGGTTTCAGGAGGGGTCTACATGCGGATCCGTTGGCTGGTTGTCGGGGCAGCCGCAGCGACACTGATTGCGGGATGCGGTACCCAAACTTCCAGCACGGGCCACCCGACGTTCCCGCCCGGCAACCCCGTTCGAGGCGAGAAACTGTTTGCCACCACATGCGCCGCCTGTCACGGTCCTCAGGCCGGGGGCACCCCTGGTCTTGCTCCGAGCCTGACTGTCAAATCCCTGACCCAGCTTTACACGGCTCAATGGGAGCTCAGTGAGTTCATTTATCAGTACATGCCCAAGACAACTCCCGGATCCCTCACACGCCAGCAGGCCGCCGACCTGGGGGCCTTCCTGTGGGGCCTGAACGGCAAGCTGGGCGCCAGCACGAGAGAGAAGCTTCTGGCGCTGGTGGGAGCTCCCACCACGCCCCCATCGTCTTCTTCGTCCTCTTCGTCTTCTTCGTCTTCTTCGTCTTCTTCGTCTTCTTCGTCTTCTTCGTCGGCCCCACCGTCGTCCTCTGCGGCGCCGTCGAGTAATGTGAGTAAATTTCTGACGGTCAACGCCGGCGCCAAAACGGTGACGCTGACACTGGTTGCCTCTTACACGAACAGCACGTCAGGCCTCAACTACAACGGCTTCTCCAATGGCAAGATGGTCATCACCGTGCCCACGGGCTGGACCGTCAACGTGCAGTTCTCCAACAAGGGGCCGCTGCCTCACTCGGCGGCGATCGTCTCGGGCGCCAGTGCCACGACTCCGGCTTTCCCGGGTGCGGGCCTGCCGTCCAGCGAACTCCAGACGGGAATCGCAGCGGGGCAGACCGCCAGTTTCTCCTTTAAGACCGGCAAGCCTGGAACATATCGGGTTGCCTGTCTGGTACCGGGCCACGAGGCGCTCGGTATGTGGGACAGCTTCGTGGTATCCAGCTCCGGGTCACCGTCCATCAAGTCTTAGGAGTCGGTTTTGATTGGGCTCCGGGTCCGCACCTGGCTCTGGTGGGGGCTCGGAGCCTTCTGGATCCTGGACGGCCTTCTCTCCTTGCAGCGAGACATGGCGCTCAGCCAGCTGTACATCGTCACGATGTCCGCGTGGGGGGAACCCCTCTGGTATATCCAGCTCATCAACAACTCCCTCATTACCTACGTTTACAATCACCATCTCGCCGTACCTCTCGATCTGGCGGTGTTCGGCATCCAGGTCGCGCTGGGTCTGCTCTTCTGGGTGGGACGCGAGCGGCGGCTCGGTCGTATCGCGCTGTATGCTTCGCTGGGCTGGGCCGTGCTGGTCTGGATGCTGGCCGAATGGATGGGCGCCCTCTTGGCAGGTATGAGCTTCTTCGTGGGCGGCCCGGGCTCTGTCTTGCTTTACGCAGCCGGAGCTCTCGGACTCCTGATGGATCGCGAGCGATTTCGCAGCCCGCGTTTCCTGGCCGGTCTCGGACGAGGACTGGGAGCTCTCTGGGCGGCAGGAACCCTGCTGCAGGCGCTGCCCTTCTGGTGGCGGGCGCCAAATCTGTCGGAGGCGGTGCGGGCCAACCTGGTCCTGACCCCGGTGTCGATCCGTACCGTCCCCATCGCAGCCTTTGTGGCGTGGAGCGCCCGCGACCCGGTGGGGGCAAACCTGGTCCTGGTGCTCGCGATGGCGTGCATCAGCACCCTGCTCCTGTGGCGTCCCGCACGGCGCAGGGGTTACGCGGCTCTCATCCTCTGGGCCATCATCGTCTGGTGGATGGGGGAGAACTTTGGCGGCCTGCTGGGCGGGATCGGAACCGACCCCAACACGGGAGCCCTCTGGATCCTGTTTGGCCTTGCGATGCTCTCAGCCATCCGTTCGCCGAACCCCGGTAAGCTCCCCTGAAGCAGACGTCCGGCCGCACCGCCGGAAGCCGTGCCGCCCCAGCCGGGCCTCAGCCCAGGAACTTCCCACCTTCGGCGACCTTCCGGCCTCCGATCCAGGTCTCCGCCACGAGCGAGGTGCCGTACTGATAGCAGGGCACCTGATAATCGTCGGTGTCCCATATGAGAAAGTCGGCGGGAGCCCCCACGGCCAGCCGGCCGGCGTCCGGAGCGGCCAGGGCGGCTCCGGCCACGGTGGTGACGGCGGACCACAGCTCTTCCGGCGGCATATGCAGCCACGACGCTGCCCAGGGCAGGATCGGTGCCAACGCCACGGTCGGCGACGAGCCAGGGTTGGCGTCTGATGCGACGGCAACCGGCACTCCGGCCTCCAGCAGGGCACGCGCCGGTGCGTGCGGCCCCTGATTCAGGTACCCGGAGGTGCCGGGCAGCAGGACCGCCACCGTGCCGCTGCCCGCGAGCCGAGCCACACCAGCCGCTCCCGTATGCGCCAGATGGTCCACGGAGGTGGCTCCAAGCTCGGCTCCCAGCGAGGCTCCGCCGCCATCGGCCAGTTCGTCCACGTGCAGCTTGATGCGCAGGCCATGGCGAAGGGCATCTTCCAGATACGGGCGGGCCTCGTCCCGTTCAAACACGCCCGGCTCCTGAAAAATATCGACGAAATCTGCCCGGCCGCGCAGCTCGGGATGGATACGCGCCAAGTCGGCCAGAAAGTCGGCCGCACGTCCGCGATACTCCTCCGGCACCGCATGGGCTCCAAGAAACGTGATGGTGAGGCGCCAGGGGCCCTCTTCCCGCAGCGCTCGCAAGAGATCAACCTGATGGCGTTCGCCCTCTGGGGTCAGATCGTATCCGGTCTTGATCTCGAAGTGCGTGGTGCCATGCACGACCGCCGTCCGCAGGCGAGCCCGGGTCGCGGCTAATAGTTCGGTGTCGGCTGCCCGGCGCGTGGCGCCCACGGTACTCAAGATGCCTCCCCCGGCGGCCAGGATCTCGAGATAACTGGCGCCGCGGGCCTTAAGCGCCACCTCGTGGGCACGGTTGCCGGCAAACAGCAGATGCGTGTGGGCGTCCACCAGTCCCGGCGTGACGAGACGGCCGCTGGCACTTACAATCCGGCCCGCACGAACGCTGTCGCGTACCGACCGCTCATCCCCCAGAGCGACGATG
>JBMFXK010000327.1:0-3693 GCA_049964315.1 Clostridia bacterium
CCGCGTCCCGAGCACCCGCGCCCGCACTTCCTGCGAGCAGAGTGGGCGTCGCTGAACGGCGTCTGGGAGTTTGCCTTCGATCCGGAGGAGGTGGGGTGCGGCCAGCACTGGGAGCGGCGGGCCGTGCTCGACTCCGCCATCGTGGTGCCGTTTCCGGTCGAGAGCCGGCTCTCCGGCATCGGAGACCGGACGGTCCACGACGTGGTGTGGTATGCCCGCACGGTGACCGTTCCCCGAGCCTGGCGGGACCGCGCCGTGCTGCTGCACTTCGGCGCGGTGGACTGGCGTGCGGACGTGTACCTGAACGGCTGCCACGCCGCGAGCCATAAGGGCGGGCAGACCCCGTTTGAGGTGGACACGTCCCCCTACGTCGACGCCGACGGGGTGCTTCGCATCGTGGTGCGGGCCGAAGATCGCGCCCGCGACCGCGGCCAGCCGCGCGGCAAACAGTACTGGAAAGACGAATCCGAACGCATCTTCTACACCCGCACCACCGGCATCTGGCAGAGCGTCTACTGGGAGCCGGTGCAAGAAACGCACATCACCCGCTTTCACCTGCGTCCCCAACGCGGGGACGGCTCGGTCGGCTTTGAGGCAGGCATCGCGGCGCCCGCGGACGGCACCGTCCTCGAGATCCGGATCGCGGACGCCGACGGCCTTTATGCGGAAGCGCGGATCGACGTGGACGGGCGCGAGCTGGAGGGACAGGCCGCACCGCTGAACGGCACAGGGCCGCACCCCTGGAGTCCCGACGATCCCCATCTTTATGACGTGACGCTCACGCTTCGCCGCGGGAGCGAGATCCTGGACCAGGTTCAGAGCTATCTCGGCTTTCGCGACCTCATCGCGCGTGACGGGCGCCTCTACCTGAACGGGGCGCCCTATTTCCTCAAGATGGTGCTGGACCAGGGCTACTGGCCCGACGGCATCCTGACCGCCCCCAGTGACGCCGCGCTCCTGGCCGACGTCCGCCTCATGAAGGCGATGGGCTTCAACGGGGTGCGCAAACACCAGAAAGTTGAGGACCCGCGGTTTCTGTATCACTGCGACCGCGAGGGCCTTATCGCCTTTGGCGAGATGGCCAACGCCTTCTCCTTTTCGCCCACGTCGGCCAGCCGTCTCGCGCGGGAGTGGATGGAGGTGGTGGAGCGTGACCGGAGCCACCCGGCTGTCCTGGCCTGGGTGCCGCTGAACGAAAGCTGGGGCGTGCCGGATCTGGCCCGAGATCCGCGCCAACAGGCGCATCTGCAATCCCTCTACCACCTGACCAAGTCCCTGGATCCAGACCGCCTGGTCATTTCGAACGACGGCTGGGAGCACGCCACCAGCGATTGTCTGACCATTCACGACTACGAGGGCGATCCCGACATCCTCCGCGCCCGCTATCAAACGCTGGCCGACGTCATGGCGGTGAGACCGGCGGGACGGCCGCTCTACGCGCCCGGGCATGACTACGACGGCGCACCGGTGCTGGTGTCGGAGATGGGAGGGGTTGCGTCCGGTAGAGAGGGCGGTGGCGGCTGGGGATACACGCGGGTGGGAAGCTCCGCGGATCTGCTGGAACGGTACCGGGCGATGGTCACGGCGGTGGCGGATTCTCCGGTGGTCAACGGTTTTTGCTGGACACAGCTCGCCGACGTAGAGCAGGAACAGAATGGCCTGGTGACCGAGGACCGGGAGCCCAAGGTGGATGTGCAGGCCCTTTTTGCGGTTAACGCCGCGCTCCGTCCGCGCGTGCACGATTTCGGGACAAGCTAGGATCGGGAGGCGGTCTGATGTCCCGCATCGCCGTGTTGATGGAGCAGGACGGGTTTGCGGACTGGCCCGTCCTGCTCTCGGAAGATCAACTGACCGTCATGGGGCGGACCATCCGGGCCACGGTCGATTTATCCCGCCTGGCGGATGAGGCCGGAGACCGGCTCGGCCGCTATCTGGAGGGGCTCCAGGGCCTTTTGGCCCGCTCGCCCTTTCACTGGCACTGCCGCTATAAGGCGTCGGACATCGCGCCGCGGCGTCTCTCCGGCAACCTGAGCCGCATTCTCTGGCAGCGGGTGGACTTCGCCGACACCGATTTTTCCGGCGCGCTGCTGGAGGGCGCCGTCTCCCTGCTGGACTGCCGGGTGGCGCCGGAGCTTCCCCGCATCAGCATCGAACCGGGGGAGCCGCTCGTGTATCCGCTGCCGCGCGCGCAGCGGGAGCTGCGTCTGCTGGACGTCCGCGAGCTTATCGTGCTGCGCTGGGGGCTCGCCCGACGGGGCGGTCATCTGGCGGAGGCCCTGTTGTGGCTCGAACCCCGCCATCCCACGCGGTCATTTCTGGAAAAGATCCTGGCCCGCCCCGAACGCCGCGTGGTCAGCATCGGACGGTCGGATCCCCTCCAGTAGGATGGGCGCGGGCACCTCAAGGATCGGCCCCGTGAACAGTGCCCACAGAGGTCGAAGCGCGTGGTCGCACGCAGCCGCCAGCCTCGATATCTCCCGCGCCCCCTGGAACCCCGCCCCGGACTGCGAGGAACGTTGGCGATCGGTCCTAGCCGTCACTCCACTTGCCGACAGCAGCAGCGTGGCAGATGCCACCAGGCTCTTCATGACGCGCGGAGTCGCGGTGCCCATATAACCGTCAAGATCGTGACCGTCCGGTGGAGGACTCTCATGAGGGCCCCGGTGGATGCCAGACGTACCATGCCGTCGGGCCCTGCCACCACAGGCCGTCCCCTGACGTGTCGTAGGGCCCCTCTTGCGGGAAGGCGACCTGGCCCAAGGTGCGCCACGTCAGTTTCCCGACCGCATCGGGCCAACCCACCTGGATGGTCTGCGTCACCTGGACCAGAAACGGTCCCGCGGTGGGTAAAGCCCCGGAGGGGGCGACCGCCGGGGGAAAGGCCCCGCTGAGCGCGGTCAGATGGGTATGCGCATCGGGCCACGGTTGATGGTCACCGGGCCAGAGCATGATCGTCGGTCCCCAGACCGGCAGCCAGACCTCCCCGTTGGGCAGGGTCGGCGTGAGGATGTGCCCGTCAATCTCCGTCACCGGCGTAGGCTGGAACTGATGGCGGGTGGGCTCGTACACCCCGAGCCGGCCCTGCTGCCAACCGGCGATGACACCGGACAGCATGACGGTCCCAAACAGGCCCGAAGGCCAGGGATAAAGCTGGCGGCCGGCCGTGTACAATCCGGCCCCCGGATTCGACTCGACGGCGAAGAGTCCACCTGCTACGGAAATGCGGGTGGGGATACTCGCCAGCGAGACGCGGTTGAGAGCGCCGGTGGCTATATTCCACCACCAGCATGGCCTCCGGCCGGACGAACCTCCGGACGTGGTGGGTGCCGGGCCCCGGAGGAGCGCCCACGGTCCCGTTCCCACGGAGACTGCCCAGGGGTTCCAGCCGTCGCTCAAGGCACCTGGCACACGGAGCAGCGAAATGTACCGCCCCTGCTAGGTCAGGAGCCCGAAGCCATGCGGCACCGACAGCAGGACCCCGGCGGGAAAGACGGCCGCGATCGCCTCATGGGCGGCACCGGGGGGAAACGCCACCCGGACGGGGTTTGCGGCTGGCCAGGGCCCTGGCCAGCCCGCCACGACATGGAGAATCTGCGGCGAACCCAGTGCAAGCGGCGGCGGGGGCGACCAGGACAGTTTGAGGTCCAGCACCGGGGGATGCGTGGTCCCGGCCGGGCGGTAGACAAGGCTGAC
>JBMFXK010000328.1:0-3688 GCA_049964315.1 Clostridia bacterium
CCCAGTTTACCGATGAATGGGTGGACGTGGAGCTTCGCGTGACCAATCGGAGCGACCATCCAATTCAGATGAGCTCTCATGCGTACACGGAAAGTGGCTGCTCTCCTTACCTAGAAGCGGGCAGCGCCTGGACCGAACCCGCTGTGCTACTACCGGTTTCAGCCAATCTCTACAGGATGAGTCCGAAGGTGCTGGCTCAAGCCGATACCCCCTACAATGGGGTTGGCAATACGCCGGTCTTATACCTGAACCTTGCGCCCCATCAAACCAAGACTGGGTGGATCGGCGCCACGTATGTCACAAACTGCGGCTCGTCGCCGAACCTGGTGATGTTTACCGATTCCTGGCCCTCTGTGCCGAACTTCGGCGGCGTAACCATCTCGCTGCCATTCAAACCCGCGGGCCCTCCCCTCCCGATTCCCGCCGGGCTCCTTCCCTAAACCTGTCCCGCCCCGACAACTGCATAGGCCGGAGGTTACACGATGACACGACTACGCCCGCTAGCGTTGGTGGTCGTCGGAGTGCTGGCATTAGTGTTCAGTGTAATAGGCACAGCCCCGTTGGCATTCGCACACGGGGGGCAGAACCCCTTTTTCTACCAGGACAGCGGCACCAACCGCAACAACTGGTATATCCAGCGCGCCAACCAGGTCTGGCCGTGGGCCAACCATGGGTTTGTCACCGCGCAGGGATGGAGCCGGCCCTGTGGGCAGCACGCCAACAATCAGTGGGGCTGCTGGATTGAAAACCGCTGGCAGCGCTGGTGGAGCATCGTGGGCTACGGCTGGCACATTCAGTCGCATCAGGTCTGGGATGCCCAGTACCAGTGGATCAATTCGGGGTACTCGCAACCGTACACCGCCTGGCATTGGGTCAACACGCCTTATACGGCTGAGCGTTGGGTGAACACCAGCCACTGGCAGGCGTACACCGCGTACCAGCAGGACACGGTGCAGAAGTACGGCTGGCTCACCCTGAGCCAGAACGTCTGGGAGCCGAGCCCGACGCCGTCGGGCAGCGCCTCGCATTGGTACTTCATCGCGGTGCCCCAATGGATGGTGAACTGGGGGGACAACCCCGCCGCCCTGGACGGGACGCCGAATCCCGGGTCGATCGTGCCCGGCCCGACCAGCCCCGGGCCCCACAACGGTGGCAAGATGGTGACGGAAACCACGAAGTATTGGGGCCCGTACCTCACGACCATCCAGGTACCCTATACCGCCGAAGAGTGGGTGAGCTCCGGGTACCAGCAGTCGTATACCGCGTATCACGAGGTGTGGACGTCCTATACCGCTGACCGGTGGATCAACACCAGCCACTGGCAGGGGGCCTGGGTCACGGCGTATCGCCGCATCTGGGGACCGAACTATGGCTGGGTGTGGGGCGACCGGGGACCCGGAAGACCCTGCACCGGCTGGTACTCGTGGGGGGCGTGTCACTGACCGGATCCGGAACACGTGTCGCGTTTGTGCGGGAGCGGGCGGACGCCCCTCCCGCCATCCGCTATGCTGGGACATGAGGGGGGACGCGGCATGACGGGGGACCCTCAGCACGCCGGCACGGCAGAACGGGCCCGCGGCGTGCTCAAATGGGCCGGCGGCAAGTCACAACTCCTCGACACCTTTCAACATTGCTACCCCCCCGGCCTCAAGACCGGGACGATCCGCCGCTACATCGAACCCTTCATGGGGAGCGGCGCGGTGCTCTTTGACGTGGCCGCGCGGTTTCCGCTGGAGGAGCTGGTGGCGCTCGACCGCAACGCCCGGCTTATCGCCACCTATGCCGTGATCCGGGAGGACGCCCCGGCCCTTATCGAACGCCTCACGGCCTGGCAGGACCGCTACTGGGCCGCGGATGAGGCCACCCGGCACCAGCTGTACTACCAGGTGCGCGACCTGTTCAACGCGGGCACTGGATCGGCGGTGGAACAAGCGGCCGCCCTGGTGTTTCTGAATCGGACGTGCTTCAACGGCCTCTACCGGGTCAATCGGCAAGGACGGTTCAATACGCCCATCGGGCGCTACCGCCAGCCGCTCATCTGTGACGCCGAGAACCTGCTTCGCGTGCAGGCGGTGTTCCGCCGGGTCGAGCTCCGGGTCGGCGACTACCGCGACGTGCTCGACCAGGTGGATGCGCACACGTTCGTGTACTGCGACCCGCCCTATCGGCCGCTCTCGGCCACCGCGTCGTTTACGGCGTACGCCGCCGACGCCTTCGGGGATGACCAACAGCGGGAGCTGGCGGCGTTTCTCCGGACCTGCCGGGACCGCGGCGCGGCGGTCATGCTCAGCAATTCCGACCCGCACAACATCGATCCCGCCGACGACTTCTTTGACGCGCTCTACCACGACTTCGTGATTACGCGCGTCCCGGCCCGCCGGGCCATCAATGCCCACAAGGACCGGCGCGGGCCGATTCAGGAGCTTGTCATCACCAACTACCCTGTTGTGGTGCCCCGCGTTGACCGGGCGGCGGGCCGTGCCTAACCGGGGGCACGAGTTCCGAGACCTCCTCATCCAGGACCTCGCGTCCTGGAACACGCCGGGCCTCGCGGTTTACAAAGAAGCCTGGGTGGGCACCCGGTTTCTCGGGGTCCGTCGGCACGTGGACATCGTGGTGACCCACGGCACCCGGGCCCTCGGCATCGAAGCCAAGGTGCAATTCGGGTCCGGCACCGCGGACGAGAAGCTCTTTTACACCCTGGAGGACTGCCGGCACGCGCCGATCCCCATGATTATCGCGTTCACCGGCACCCACATCGGCCCGGACATCCAGTCCCAGCTCATCTTGAGCGGATATGGGGTGGCCGTGGAGACGGCCATCGACGCCACGGATCGCCTCGTCATGCAGGACGGCGCCGTGTGGCGCCAGCGCATCCGGATCGTGCTCGGTCTCGATTGGTTGGCGGACCAGACGGCCCGCCGCGTGTGGCCGTGATCGCGTAATCTCAGGTTTCGGTGGCCGCAGCCGTTCGGTGCCGTTCCGGTCCTGTGGGGGGTCGGACTCGGCCGTGGCTCGGCGGTGTTCGGATCCCCTTCACGACGTTAGCCTGCTCCTCGCGCCCTCCAGGCGTTTTCGCCCAGGCGCCCATCCCGACAACGTTTCCGGCCATCGCGCACCACAAGGAGGGTTTCATCCCCATGCCCACGTCCGCGGATCTCCTGACCCGGCCCCCCAAAGGGGCCGCGGAGCTGATTGCCGCCAGCCAAGCGCGTGAATGGGCCGAGGCCCAGCGCGAATGGGACTATACCGGGGAGACGCGGGAGGACGGCGATCCCGAGTTCCCCGACGCCTGCGGCTTCTGCGGCGAGCGGAACATCCGGACCGCACATCAGGTGCAGAACCGCCTCAACGGCCACACCCGCTGGCTCGGGAGCGAGTGCATCAAGCGGTATCTCATCTTGGGCGGCGTCGAGACGCTGGAGGACAGCCAGCGGCTGTTCCAGCGCCAGCTCCAGCACGCCGCCACCCGCCGGGCCTTGGGGGATATCGGGCTCCGCTTGCTGAGTGAGGATACGCCGTCCTGGGACGACCTTGCGGCGTTGCCGCGCCTTCTGTGCCGGTACTATGACGTCCGTAATCTGGTGCCGATCCTGCACGACCACTGGGCGGAGATGCTGAGCCTCGTCTTGGGCGCCCCGCCTGACGCGTTTTTCGCGGGGGACGTCGAGCGGGTCCGGGCGGCGAT
>JBMFXK010000329.1:0-3669 GCA_049964315.1 Clostridia bacterium
GGGGCGTGGTCAAGCTGTCCGACTACCACGGCAAGTGGCTCATGCTATTCTCCCACCCGGCCGACTTCACGCCGGTGTGCACCACGGAGATCTCGGCGTTCGCTCGCCGCTACGACGAGTTTCAGGCGCGCGGCGTCGAGCTTTTGGGCCTATCGGTCGACAGCGTGCAGTCCCACATCGCCTGGACGCGGGACATGGCGCAGCTCGGCACGCCGATTCCGTTTCCGATCATCGCCGACTTGAGCCAGCAGGTGGCGCGAACTTACGGCATGATCCCGCCGACCGCGGAATCCACCGTCACCGTCCGCACCGTGTTCTTCATCGACGACAAGGGCATCGTGCGTGCGCTCATCTATTACCCGCTGTCGCTGGGGCGGAGCATGGATGAGATCCTGCGCGTCGTCGACGCCCTCCAGTTCAATCAGCGGGAAGGGCTTTCCACGCCTGCCAACTGGATGCCGGGAAACCCGGCGGTCGTCCCCGCCCCGACTACGGTGGAGGGCCTGCGCGAGCGCGAGCGGGACGCGGATGACCCGAACCAGAAAACCTGGTACCTGAAACTTCGGGGATAGGCCGCTGACGCCGCACGAGGGTCCCGATCGGGACCCTCGTGCTCTTTGTCTCTCGCCGGCGTCGGCGGACCGCCCCCGGGTTCTTCCCCCGCAGGTATGCATGCGGCCGGTACAGTGTGCCGCACCGCTCTTAGATTTGGGCAGAGTTGATGCGAAGATGACTGTCCACGTGACATAATCAAAGGGGGTGCCCGGGTGGTCCTGTGGCTGGTATTGGCCATCGTCGCGGTCGTCGGCGAGATGTTCACGCTCTCGTTCTACCTCATCTATGAAGCCCTGGCTGCCGTTGTCACGGCAGTCCTCGCCCCTCTTCTCCCGCTGTTCCTGCTTCAGGTCCTGGTATTCCTGGTGGCCTCGGTGCTAAGCCTATGGCTGCTGCGGCCGGCGACCATCAACTACCTGCTGCGCATGAAGCCGCGGGCGACCGCCCAGTATCCGGACCTGGTCGGCCGCCATGCCGTGGTACGCGAACGGGTGACGGCAACCGGGGGCATGGTCGATCTGGGCGGCGGCGAATTCTGGTCCGCGCGGTCGCTGATGCCGGATCGGACGTTCGACGCCGGTGTGTCAGTCGAGGTGGCGTTCCGGGACGGGGTGCGTCTGGTGGTGGACAGTCCCTCCGTCGACGTGGATGCCGGGCGGACGGGAAATGGCTAGTCTCCTAATCGGCAATCCAGAGAGGCGATGAGTCAGATGGGCTCCACGATCGTCATTATTCTGGTCATCCTGTTCGTCATCCTGATCCTGGCGCGGTCGGTCAAGGTGATTCCCCAGAGCCGGGTGGGCATCATCCAGCGGCTGGGGAACTTCCTTCGCGCGGCGCCTTCGGGGCTGACCATCCTGATGCCGTTCGTGGACGTCATGCTGCCGCTCATCGATTTGAGAGAGCAGGTCACGTCGATCGAGCCTCAGGCGGTCATCACCTCCGACAACGTCGCCATTCAGGTGGCCACCGTGGTGTACTACCAGATCATTGAGGCCAAAAACGCAATTTATCAGGTGGCCAACTACCTCATGGCCCTGGAACAGCTCACCCAGACGACGCTCCGCAACGTGTTCGGCAGTCTCACCCTGGACCAGGCGCTCACCTCGCGCGACGACATCAACCAACGCATGCGTTCGGTCCTGGACGAGGTCACGGAACGATGGGGTGTGCGGGTGAACCGGGTTGAGATCAAGGACATCACTCCGCCGAAGGACATCCAGCAGGCGATGGAGCGCCAGATGCAGGCCGAGCGGACCAAGCGCGCCGCCATCCTTACGGCCGAGGGTGAGAAGCAGTCGGCCATTTTGAGCGCCGAGGGCTCGAAGCAAAGCAACATCCTCGAGGCTGAAGGAGCAAAGCAGTCCGCCATCCTGCGGGCGGAGGGTGACGCGCAGGCCATCCGGACTATCCAGGAAGCCCAGGCCGACGCCGCCCGGGTGCTGTTCAAGGCGCTGCACGAGGCCGGGACCTCGGAAGAGGTCTTGCGCTACCTCTACCTGCAGATCCTGCCGCAGCTCGCCGCCAATCCCGCCAACAAGGTCTTCGTGGTACCGCCGCCGGCCGAGTCCATGGCCAGCGCCGGCGCGATCTTCGGAAGCGGGATCACCGCCGGGACAGAGTCGGCTAAATAGGCCGCATCGACCCAAGGGACGCGGTCCTTTGACCGTGCCAGGTGCCCCCTTGCCCCGCATACCATGACGGTGATGGACACCACAGCTGTGTTTGCGCGTAAGGATCGGTCCGTCTCGCAGGGTCCCGTCCATCAGTGGGGGCTCGCTGCTTACTGGTTCTCGCTCAATTTCCAGGGAGCCGCGCTCATCACCATCGTGGTGCCGGAGATGCTCACCCGCCTTCACAACGTGGGACGGACGATGGAGCTGGCGCGCATCGCCGCCCTGGCGGCATTTGTCGCCATGGTGGTGCCCCCTCTGGTGGGAATGGTCTCGGATCGTCTGCGGGCGCGCGGTCTGCCGCGCCGGTCCCTGCTGATTGCCGGCACGGCAGTCAATATGGGTGGGCTCCTGGCGGCCTCGCAGGCCAACTCCGTTGAAGCGCTCGCCGGTCTCATCGTCATCGCGCTGGTTGGTCAGGGTGCCGCCACCGCCTCGTACCAGGCGATGCTGCCGGAGGTGGTGCCGCGGGAGCGCTGGGGAGCGGCGTCCGGCTACATGGCGGTGGCGAGCCTGGCCGGCACGGTGGCCGGCCTCGCCACCGCGGGGCTCGGGAGCATCGACACGGCCTACTGGGGCATGGTGGGGACGGCCGGGGCGGGTGCCCTGTATACGACCGTCACGGTGCTCGAGCCCGCCCGCGTGGTGGATTCCCGGGTGCACGTGAATGTGCGCGACTGGCGCCGCTTCCGCTGGGTGTTCGCGGCTCGATTCATGGTGATCCTGGCCCAGACCCTGCTGATGACCTTTGTCTTATATTTCTTTGAAGAGGTGCTGCATGTCCGCCGCGCCGCCGGGGGCACCGCCCTGCTCGGAACCCTGGCGCTGGTGGGGGCCGGCCTGTCGGCGTTCTGGATGGGGCGGGCCTCGGACCGACGCGACCGCGCGCTGGTGGTGGCGTGGGCCGGAGTCCCCATGGCGGTCGCCGTCACCGGTTTCGGACTCTGGCCCAATCCGCACCTGATATTCGCCCTCGCCATCCTGTGGGGCCTCGGGTACGGCGCGTTCCTGTCGGTGGACTGGGCGCTTGCCCTGGATTCGATTCCGGATCTTGCCAACGTCGCGCGCGACCTTGGCATCTGGGGCATCGCATCCAACCTGCCCGCGGTCGCGGCACCGCTGTTGGGCGGGTTTATCCTGGCCCGTTACGTGAACCCGGAAGCTGGCTACCGCGTCCTCTTCATGACCGCGGGGATGGCGTTCCTGGTCGGGTCGCTGCTGGTGGCGCGCGTGCGGGAAACCACGCCGCGCATGTCGGCAGGAGCGTGGGTCCTCGCCTTCCTGATCGCCGGCATCCTGAAGGTGTATGTGGCCCTCGCGTACCGGGTGCGCTGGTCGGGCGCCCTGCCTAAAGATCGCCGGGGACTCCTGCTGGTGGCCAACCACATCCATGACCTGGAGGGGATGACCATCCCGTCCGGACTGTTCTGGAGAGACCCGG
>JBMFXK010000330.1:0-3667 GCA_049964315.1 Clostridia bacterium
CGTTGCTCTTCCTGGGAGCAGGCAGCGTGATCCACGCCGCCGGGACGCAGAACCCGAAGCTCGGCACGAGCAGCTGGACGGTGGCCACCGACTGGAAGACGAGGCACACCGTGAGCTGGCAGCACACCGTATGGTCCAGGATGGCGCACGGACCGCAGACGGCGGACGCGATGGTGCACACCTGGGAGGTGCCCGCGGGGCCGCACAGGGTGACGGTCTTCAGGAACTGGACCGGGACCGTGAGCGTGCATTCCTTGCCGCTGGTGCTGGTGAGGGTGATGGTCTCCGTCAGGCTGACGGCGAACGTGGCGTTCACGAAGTCGTCGACCCCGGTCGGGGTCGACGAGACGAACGTGCAGCTCGTTTGGGAGATCGCGCACGTGACGGTCGTGCCGCTCTCGTACGCGATCTCGCGACAGTGGTCGTCGCACGGGATCGGCGCGCACAGGTTGGAGAACTGCTCTGTCTGGAAGCACGAGTCGTAGACTGAGCAGTGTCGGAACGCCGGAAGTCCCGCCGCGGCTGGTGTGGCGGCAGGGCGCACACGAGACGTGTCAAGAAGTTGGCGGGGGAAGAGGCCGAGAGACGCGGATGCCCTGTGTAGGAGTTAGACGCGCCGGCGGCGCAACGGCATAGGATATCGCCTGAAATCGCATAGGTCCAGGGCTTGACAACCATCCCTCACCGGCAAAGTTCGGCGGGTGGATTTTTTTACACCCGTCCACCCGGAGAGGGGAGACGGTTGCTACCCGCGTTCGTGCCCCATGCCCGTTACCGTCGGAGGATCGAAGAGCATCTCACCGCCTTGGCGAAGACCAACCCCGCCCTGCGCGCCGACATCGAGGCCCACGGCGACCTGGTCGGCTTCTTCTACGCCCTCGACTTGGACGCCGCGACCCATGTTCTTCGCCGCAGCTACCGGCGGGGCGGGCCGCTCGCCTGGGATCCCGCCGTCCTCCTGCGCATCCTCTTCCTCATGTTCTTCGAACGCCACCTGCACTTCGGCGCCGTCCTCGACCGCCTCCGCCAGAGCACGTTGTTGCGCGTCCTGTGCGGTATCGACGATGACCGGGTGCCAGGGCGCTCCACCGTGTACGACTTCCTGCACCGCCTGCCGGGGTTCGAGACGGAGATCCGCCGCGAGCGCAACCGCCGTATCCGCCGCTCTCGCAACAAGCCCAAGCACAAGCACCGGAAGGGCGAGAAGCCGCCCCCCCGGCGCTCGGGCATCGTCAAGGTGCTGGCCCGCCACCAAGCCGCCGGCACCCTTCCCAAACCAAGTGAACTGGTAGCCTTCCTCAACTTCCTTCTGGACGAGGGGTTCGTCAAGCCCTCCCGCGCCCACGGTCTGGTCGCCAAAGACGCCCCCGTCGCCGGCGATTCGACCCCCTTCTACCTGCACGCTAGCCCCTTCGGCAAACGCACCCAAGAGTGCGACTGCCCGCCCATGACCGGCCAGGACTGCCCCCACCGGCGCACCTTCTCCGCCCCCCGTGCCGCCTGGGCCTGGGACTCGAGCAAAGGCCGCTGGTATTACGGCTACCGGTTCTACGAGCTGACGCAGGCGGCCGGGCCGGAGCTTCCCCTGTACGTCGAGATCGCCCACCGCCCAAGCCGCCACGACTCGGTGCTCGGCTACCTCGCCCTTTCTGCCTACGCCCAGAGCGGTCATAGGGCCAACAAGGTCCTGCTCGACAGTGCCCACGACAACGCCCCCACGTACGCGCTGGTTCGCACCGCCCTCGGCGGCATCCCCTTCGTCGACCTGAACGGCCATCTCCCCTTGGACGAGCAGGGCCTCCCGAAGATCGTGGCCGAGGTCGGCCGAAACCAGACCCCGATCGACGCCTATGGCCGCCCACAGTGTGACACCGGGGCGATGGCCTACCGTGGCAGGAGCGGCGACTACCATCGCTACGACTGCCCGGCGCTACGGGCGGACAGCGATCACCCCTGCGTGCGCAAACCCAAGGGGTGCTACGGGGCGACAAGCCATGTGCGCGTCGCGATGGACGGGCGCCACATCTGCGAGGTGGCGCGCGGCACCGACGCCTGGGAGAAGGAATACGATCGCCGGACCACCGTGGAGCGCTCCAACAACCGCAAGAAGAACGACCTGGGGCTCGAGGCCAGAAAAAACCGCCTGCACCCGATCGTAGCTGCGCTGTACGTCCTGGCGGCGGCCATGCAGCACGCCGTCGAGTGGGCCAAGGCTATCGACGGCCAAGCCCTGGTCCGGTCCTGGCTCGCCCCGATCACGGCCGCGGCCTGAACTCGCCCGGACCCGCACACGTCAACCGGACCGGCACGCGTTCATGAACAAGCCGCCCCCTGGCGGTCTGGTCCTCCATGCCCCCAACTGCGTCTGGCCGGCCCCTGAGCTCGTCGGCCGTCGATGCCCGGTGCCGACCTACCGGCGTTCCGACACCACTCTGACCTACTATATCGACTTTGATGTCTGTAGATGGTAGCCCATGACCATGAAGCTAAGCACCTGGGCGAAGGAGCAAGGCATAAGCTACCACGCCGCGTGGCGGATGTACCGCGATGGCAAGTTGCCGGTGCCAGCAGAACAACTGCCCACGGGCACGATTCTTGTTAAGCCACCAAAGGCGCAGCCGAGTGGCGTTGCCGTGTACGCCCGCGTTTCGTCCTCTGACCAGCGCTCGGACCTGGAGGGACAGGTCGCGCGTGTCGTCGAGTACGCCACGTCCAAAGGATGGCCGGTCATCCGCACGGTAACGGAGGTCGGTTCCGACCTGAATGGCCATCGCCCCAAGCTCATGAAGTTGTTGTCCGACCCGTCGGTCGGTATCATCGCCGTTGAACACCGTGACCGGCTCATGCGCTTTGGCGCCGAGTATGTTGAGTCGGCCCTGGCCGCGCAGGGCCGTCGCCTTGTGGTGGTGGACCCTGGTGAGACGAAGGATGACCTTGTACAGGACATGATCGAGGTGCTGACTTCATTCTGTGCAAGGCTGTACGGTCGCCGCTCGGCCCGTCACCGAGCAGAGCGTGCTGTGAAGTGCGCAAGCGAGGAGATCGCGCCATGATGGCAAATCAGGCGTTCCGCTATGAACTCGCCCCGACGCAGCAGCAGCGTGAGCGACTCGCTCGGTCAGCAGGTACGGCACGTTTCGCGTACAACTGGGGCCTCGACGTTTGCCGTGCCTACCTTGGGAAGAAACTCCTGATCCCGTGCGCCATGGAACTTCATCGCGCTTGGAACGCCTACAAGCGTGAGCACGCGCCGTGGGCCTACGAGGTATCCAAGTGCACGGGACAGGAGGCTCTGCGCGACCTGCGGCAGGCATTCGACAACTTCTTCGCTTCTCGGAGAGGGAAGCGGGTCGGGGCAAAGGTAGGCTTTCCCCGCTACCGAAAGAAGGGGCGGGATGACCGGTTTCGGCTCACCGGAGCGATCCGAGTAGGGCCGCACGGTGTCAAGCTCCCCAGGATCGGCTGGCTGCGGACGAAGGAATCCACCGCCAAGTTTCGGGGGCGAATCCTTTCCGCAACGGTGCGGAGAGAGGCGGATCGGTGGTACGTGTCCGTGGCCGTCGAGGTGGAGCGGCCCGACCCCAAGCACAAGGCCGGTGGCGCCGTTGGCGTGGACCTGGGCCTCAAGGCGTTCGCGGTCCTGTCGGATGGCATGGTGGTCAGGCCC
>JBMFXK010000331.1:0-3646 GCA_049964315.1 Clostridia bacterium
GTGTTTGCTGAACCCACGTAGGATATGACGTGAGTACGTTCCAGATCCCATAGGCATGAAACTCAAGGGAAGTGAAGTTCTCATGGGTCGAGACGGTGCCGGGAACATAGTCCTCCCACGCCCAAACTTCTCCAGACCACTGGACCCAGTTCGGAGTAAAGTCCAAGGAGCCGACGGTTTTACTAAATACAGTCGACCCGCCAGAGTCTACGACCGCAAAGGTCCACGTTGAGTTCGATCCGTTGTACACCACGCTATACTGGTACGTCCCGGCCGAGCTCGGGTAAATGTCAACCTGGACCACGGGATTGGGCGCCTTGTTCGTCGCGTCTTCCCAAAAGATCTGCGAGGCGGACTGGCCGGCCTGTCTGTCGAAGCCGACTTGGGCAAAGTCCGTGCCCCCGGTGGTCGCCGTGTTCAGCAGCATGTCCCACGCAAAACTGTCGGAACACACATTACTAATCGGAGCCGTATTCATGTTCGCCCGAACCCCGTACACGGTGTTCGCGCTAAACGAGGGTCCTTGCGCCATAATGTGTCTTTCGCTTTGAGGCAGGCTATCGCAACTTGCGCTGGCGACTCCAGGAGACATCACGACGATTGACAGCGCCATTACCGCCACGGAAGAAGCTAGGATGATCGCTTGAATCGTTTTGCCTAATCCCATAGCGCACCCTCCATTTGAGCCTCACCCGACTCAGACGCATCCGATACTTTGTATGTGGACTGAAATTTCTTTCGGCAAACAATGGAAAGCACCCGCAAGGCTATGTCCCCAATTGTGCCCCATAATCCGACAAATAACGACTCCCGCCACAAAGGGAGTCGGGCTTAGGAGGCTTCATCCTGGGGCGACCCACCAAACTGACGCCGGAGGTGCAAGAGCACATCCTCGAAGCGATGCGCGGGGCAACATCCGGCATGACGGCGCGGCCTATGCGGGGATCGGCGCCGGGACCCTCGAAGAATGGCTCGCGAGGGGCGAACGGGACACGAGGGGCCGCCGCCACACCCGGCTCTATGCCGAGTTTGCGGAGGCCGTAAAAAGGGCCGAGACCGAGGCGGTGGTCCGAAACGTCCTCACCATCCAGCGCTACGGCTTGCACCAGGAGCCCAACTACGAGCACCTCAAGGTCGTGTCGCGGGGAAAGTGGTCAACCTGCTTATCACCGTGTTGCAGTAGGTGCATTGGAGCTCCGCGGCTTGGCGTTTCAATGCCCCGGCCTCCGCGCCCGTCCAGCCGAAGCGCTGGACCGGCCCGGGTCCGCCGGGGCGTGGCCGTCTTATCAAACCCCCGCACGTCAAGCGTTTGCCGGCGATCTCAAAAAGGGGTTGCGGTACGGGCGAAAAAACATGCCGGAACACGGGCCTTGGTCGCCTTTTCAGGAGGGTGAGATCCATGCGTGGTGTCAAAATCGCAGCCTGGGGGCTGGGTATCCTGGTGGTGCTCGGTGGTGGCTTCGTGGCCTATCAGCGCGAGGCGCCGGCGCTCTGGGGTGCAGTGCACCGCTACGAGGCCGCGCAGGCCCGCGCCAACGATACCTGTGGACCCCATCACAACGTGACGTGCGGCGATGTGAACTACCACGAGTCTGCTTACGCCGCTGCCAGGGGCGGACCACCATTTGCGACTCCTCAAGCAAACGCTATGCTCCGCGCGCTCAAGGTTCAGGTGGTCCAAGCCCGGTGGTTGCCGAAAGCCTGGGCAGACCCGGGCCCCACTGGCGTGGACCAATACGACGCGGTGGCCGTTGATGTCGAACTGCGAGTCACTAACACGAGCAACCGAGCAGTCCACATGAGTGACGCCGCGTATACCGAAACCGGCTGCATGCCGTTGATGCAGTCCACCAATTCGTGGACGGAGCCGGCGGTCTTGTTGCCGATCTCGGCGAACCTCTACGCGATTACGCCCAAGATTCTATCGCAGGCCGATCAGCCGCACGACGGCGTGGCCGATAGCCCCATTGTCTACCTGAATCTGAAGCCCCATCAGACGAAGGTGGGGTGGATCGGCGCTCTGTACGTGACCAACTGTGGATCGTCACCCAATGTCGTGCTGTTCACCGACTCGTGGCCGTCCGAGCCGAATGGGGGCGCGGTAACGACCACCTTGCCGATTGACCCGGTGGGTCCCCCCTTGCCGGTTCCCGCTTCGTTGCCGTAAGCCCGATCCGACCGACAACTTCATAGCAAGGGAGGGGGCGCGATGCGCTTCCGTCAATGGGCCGCGGCGCTTGCCGCGGCCCATTTGGGTGTCGGGTTCTTCAACCCGCCTTCTCTGGCGGCCGGACCTGGTAACCCGCATTTCCAGGCCACTTCCGTGACGGAGATGTCCGGTCTCAACGGGGCCTACATCCACCTGGTGAACCAGGACTGGCCGTGGGCGCACTATGGGTTCATCCGATGGGGAGGATGGCCGAAGCCGTGCGGCCAGAAGTCCTACGACAGGTGGGGCTGCTGGATCTACACCCGGGCCTCGCAACGGCACTGGGGATACCTCGGGTATGACGGCTGGCACATCACCCGGCGCTGGGAGTCCTACCGGTACTGAGTGAACACCAGCCACTGGTCGTGGGATCCGACCCATCAGTGGATCAACTCCGGATACTGGCAGCCGTACACCGCGTATCGGACCGTGAACGAGTGGGAGGTGGTCAAGCCCGCCTACACGACCACGGCGTACAAGCAGGTGCTGGTCCAGAAGTCCGGCTGGCTGACCATCACGCAGAACGTCTGGGAACCCGGTCACACGCCCTCCGGCACGCCGACGAAGTGGTACGCCATCGCGGTGCCGCAGTGGATGGTGAACTGGGGGTACAACCCGGCCGCCTTGGACGGCACCCCGAACCCCGGCAGCATTACGCCCGGCCCCAGCAGTCCCGGGCCACATAGCGGCGGGACGATGGTGCAGGAAACCACGCGGTACTGGGGGACGTGGGTCACCACCAACACGGTGTCGCACCTCGTGTATCACCCAGCGACATATGGGTGGGTCGCGGTTCAGCAAGCGTACACGGTGTTGAGGCTCACGTTAAATGTCGGCACCGGTGCTCACCGGCGCGCTCAGTGAGCCACGTGGATCGGCTCACAGAAATGGCGGCCCCCCCGGACCACGGGGCCCAGGGGTACCGGGATGGGTCGGGTGAGGGTTCGCGCCACTCCGCCACCGCGTGCTCGACGTGGACCGCGTCGACAATCTCCGCCCGCTGGCCCGCTGCGGCCCACAGCGCGGCCGTCGCCAGCCGGTTCACCACCCGCGGCACCCCGTGGCTGTGTTGGAACAGGAGCTCCGCCGCCGCAGGGCTGAACACCGGCCGGTCGACGCCGGCAACGCGACAATGATGGGCCAGATACGGCCCGAGCTCGTCCCGGTCTAAGCCGGTGAGGTGATAGCGGAGCGTGAGGCGCTGCTGGACGGCCTCGAAGATCCGTTGCCGAAGGGTCGTCCGCAGGTCCGGCTGCCCCACCAGGATGCAGACAAAGGGACTGAGCGCGTCCATATCCAGGTTGGCGATGTAGCGGAACTCCCGGAGCGTCGTGTACGGCAACTGCTGGGCTTCGTCACAGATCAGCACCGGCACCTTCCCCTGGTGGGTGTACAGGTCTCGCATGAGGTCGTGGAACTGGCGGCGGGCCAGGGTCC
>JBMFXK010000332.1:0-3641 GCA_049964315.1 Clostridia bacterium
TCCAAAGCGGGCGATGCGGTCGCGGGTGCGGGGATGGAGCGGCAGCACCACCGGCCCGGGCAGGCGGCTGAGAGCCGCCAGAATGCCCGCGAGCCGTCCGACTACATCGGTGTTTTCCTGCCGGTGCACCGTGGCCAGCAGGTATCGTCCCGGCTCAAGCCCGAGGCCTTCAAGCACGGCCGGGTCGCGCGGCACCCGCAGGATGGCGTCATCCATGACGTCACCGGACAGCCGTACGCCGTCCCGGATGCCTTCGTGCTCCAGGTTGCGCACGGCCGCCGCGGTGGGACAGTACAGTCGGCTGGCCAGGTGGTCGGTCAGCACCCGGTTCACCTCTTCCGGCATCGCGCGGTTGAAACTGCGCAGCCCCGCCTCGACGTGGGCCACCGGCACATGCAGCTTCGCGGCGCTGAGGGCACCGGCCAGCGTACTGTTGGTGTCTCCGTATACGAGCACCCAGTCCGGATGCACCGACTGGATGACAGGATCGAGGGCGGCCAGCATGGCGCCCGTCTGCACGCCATGACTCCCGGAGCCTGCGTCCAGAAAAATGTCGGGACGTGGGATCTGAAGCTCCTGGAAGAACACCTCGGACAGACGCTCGTCATAATGCTGGCCGGTGTGAACCAGCACCTCGTCAGCCCTCGCCCGCAGAAGCGGGCTGACGGCCGACGCTTTGATGAACTGCGGGCGGGCCCCGACAATCGTCAGGACCTTAAGCCGCGTCATGGTAAAAGTCGGAAAGGGCCTCCACGACGCGGTCCACCTGGTCGTCCCGGAGTTCTGGATAGAGGGGAAGCGACAGCACCTCCCGGCACAGCGTCTCCGCGACCGGAAAGTCGCCCGCGCGGTGCCCTAGGGACTGGAAAACCGGGAGCAGGTGAAGCGGGTGCGGATAGTAGACCGTGGAGCCGATTCCGCGCTCGCCCAGGAAGCGCTGCAGGGCGTCGCGCCGCTCCGCCCGCACGGTGAACTGGTGATAGACCGCCTGGTAGCCCGGCGGGATGGCCTGGGGCCGCACGAACCCGTCAAGACCCCGGTCGCGAATGCCGTGCCGGTAGCGGTCGGCCAGGGCGAGGCGGCGTGCCGTCCACTCCTGCAGATGCCGGAGCTTCACGCGCAGGATGGCGGCCTGCAGGGCGTCGAGGCGCGCGTTCACGCCCAGGCGTTCGTGGTAGTACTTGGCGGTGGCGCCGTGCACCCGCAGGGTCCGGACCACCTCCGCCAGTTCGGGGCGGCGGCTCGTTACCAGGCCGCCGTCCCCGAACGCCCCGAGATTCTTGGTGGGAAAGAAGCTGAAACAGCCGATATCTCCCACCGTCCCTGCCCACCGACCGTTCTGGGCCGCCAGGATGGCCTGGGCCGCATCTTCAACGATGGGGCCGGAAAAGCCCTGGACCAGCCGGAGGGTGTCCGCCATGAGCCCGAACAGGTGGACCGGCAGGATTGCGCGTGTACGGGGGGTAACACGCGCCAGAGCCTGGTCCGGGTCCACGTTAAACGTATCCGGATCCACATCCGCGAAGACCGGCGTGGCCCCCAACCGTGAAATACTTCCAGCGGTGGCAAAGAACGAGAACGCGGTGGTCACCACCTCGTCGCCGGGCCCGATTTGAAGGGCCTGAAGGGCCAGGTAAAGGGCGTCCGACCCGTTGGCCACGCCCACCGCGGGCACCCCAATCAGTGCCTCCACCTCGTTTTCAAACGTTGTGACCTCGGTGCCGAGAATGAACTGGCCCGAGGTCAACACCCGATTCCAGGCCTCGTCGAGCTCAGGCTTCAGGGCGGCAATCTGGTCCAGCAGGCTGAAGGATGGGATCTTGTCGTGCGTCATCGGGAACCGCTCTCCTCTCCGGCGCCGGCACCGTCGGGCGGAAACAGCCACTGCTCGGCCGGCGTCGGCCGGACCACCCGCGCCGGGATGCCCATCACCACCTGATAGGGCGGCACGTCTTTCGTGACGACGGCGCCCGCCGCCACGACCGCCTCCTGCCCCACCTCCACCCCGGGCAACAGGATGGCCGCGACCCCCAGCCGGGCCGCCCGCCGGATCGTGGGCCCACGGGTGACGGCATGCCTGGCTTCGGTCCGGGCGATGTACGGATCGTTGCTGGTCACGACGCCCGGTGCGATGAACACGTGATCTTCCACCGTGGACTTGGCGGTGAGGTACGCCCCCGTCTGCAGCTTGGTGAAATCACCCACCGTGGTGTCGTTCTCGATCGTGACGCCGCGGCCCACCACGACCCGTCGGCCGATCCGGCAGCGTTCCCGAATCTGCGCCCCGTCGGCAATGAAGCTCTCGCCACCAATCTGGCTGCCGCCGTACAGGATCGCCCCGGTGCCCACGTGGGTGCCGGCTCCTACGCGCAGCGGCGCCAGTTCCGAGAGCGTGAGCGTGCTGGTGGCGGACGCCGCCGGGCGCTTTCCCAGCACCGCAAAGTCATCCACCACCACGCCGTCCTCCAGCACCGTGTCGTCGTGGACGACGACATAGTGGCCGAGCTTCACGCCGGATCCCAGCACCACCCGCTCGCCAATCACGGTGCCCGTTCCCATCTCCACCTCAGGCAAGCGAGCCGAGCCCCCGTTCCCGCTGCAATTCGTCGATCCTCACCGGCCTGCCCGAAAGTCCGGAACGGGTGAGCGCCTCCACCAGCGCCAGCACGTCAAGCGTCGTGATCGCGTGCAGGGCCGGCGGCCGACGGCTCTCGACCGCTTGCACGAAGTCGGCCAGCGCGTTCCAATGGCTGCGCCATGAGGGCCACGGCTCCGCCCGCTTCAACTCGTCCATGACGCGCCCGTCATCGCCTTCGTGGCCGGTGCGCAGCACCTGCAGGGCCGAATTCTGCGGGCCGAGCACCGCCACCCCGCTCTCGCCCACCACGGTGATGCACTCCTCGAGATTCTTCTCCGGCACGGAGGTGGTGACGTTCACGGTCGCCACCGCGCCCGACTCAAAATGCACCGCGCCGGTGACCACGTCTTCGGCCTCGATGCGGTGAGTCTGGGTGTCCGCGTAACCAAACACCTCATCGGCGCGGCCGAAAACCTGCACCAAAAGATCAAGCGCGTGAATCGCCTGGTTAAACAGCACCCCGCCGTCCATCGCGCGGGTGCCGCGCCAGGGCGCCTCATCGTAGTATGCCTGCGGGCGCGCCCAGCGCACGTCCACACCCCCCGACAGCAGCCGCCCCAAGCGCCCGCTCCTGACTGCGTCCAGCACCACCGCCGGCCCCGGCAGCATGCGGTTAAAGTGCGTCACGGCGAGGAGAACCCCCGCGTCATCGGCAAACCGGGTCAAATCCACGGCCTCCCGGTACGAAAGGGCCAGCGGTTTTTCCACCAGCACGTCGAGCCCCTGCTCCATCGCCTGGAAGGCTATCTCGGGATGGGTGCCGGACGGGGTGGCGATGACGACGGCGTCCACCAGGCCGCTCTTGTAGAGGCTGTCGACGCTGGTGAAGGCGGTCGCGTCAAACGGCAGCGCAGCTGCCTCGGCGCGATCGCGGTCCTGGTCCACGGTTGCGGTGAGTTCCGCCCCGTCCAGATGGGCCAGCGCCTGGACATGCTTCTGCCCGACGGCGCCGCAGCCTATCAGGCCCAGTCGTACCGCCATGACGTTCCTCCCGGCCCTACAG
>JBMFXK010000333.1:0-3613 GCA_049964315.1 Clostridia bacterium
CCAAACCGGATCCGGCCCCTTTCTCGCTGCCGGGCCGCACGTCCCTGCCACGCCTTGGCGATCCTCGTTGGCTCGTCTAAAGATAATTCGTCGGATTTTCCGACCGCGGTACGGCCGGCGCAGAGGTTCCTGTCATCAGTCGTCGATATGCTTCCGAGCCCCGGCCTCCGGTGCTGGGCACGTCGGGAACTCGGCCGTGCCGATAACCCGTGCGGGGCGAGTCCCAAGACAAAGGGCTCCGTCACGCGGATCGTCCAGCGGACGACGGAAATCCAACGGACGCGTTCTGGCGGCCGACCCGGATGACCCGGGAAATCTTTTCTCGGTAAAAGTGTCCGGGTCCAGGGGGCTCATCGCCCTAATGGTAACGCATGCCACTGCTCCATCTCAACACAATCTCGTGGAAAACTTGGACGTTCTCGGCACAGATCCCCCTGTGGAATAATAGCGGGCATGGGGAGGGACCGGATGGTCCGCGACGAGGGGCAGGTCAGGCACATCATGTGGGCCGCAACCCTCATCACCGCGGCCACGATCGTCTCCCGGCTGCTGGGGTTCGTGCGTGCCTCGCTCATCGCCGATTTCTTCGGCCAGAACGCCCGGGTCGACCATTACAATGCCGCCTACGTCCTGCCCGACACACTGTACCTGCTCCTCATCGGCGGCGCCATCAGTTCAGCCTTCGTGCCCGTCATTGCCGGCTACCTCACCCGGGGCGAATCCGACGAGGCCGAGCGGGTGCTGAACGCATCCCTCACCACCGTGGTGGTGGGGCTGGTGCCCATCCTGGCCCTGGCCGAGCTGTTTGCGCCGGGGGTCGTCCGCGTGGTCGCGGTTGGCTTCAACGGCAACCCGGCGGCCATTGCGGCCACTGCCTACCTCACCCGCATCATGCTGATCGCGGTGCTGTTTCATGGGCTGAACGGGGTGCTCATCGGGGCGCAGTATGCGCGCAAGAGTTTCTGGGCCACGGCCATCGGGCCCCTGCTGTACAACCTCGGCATCATCGCCCTCGGATTCCTGTTCGGCCGGATCTGGGGCATCCAGGCGTTTGCCTGGGGGGTCCTGGTCGGCGCCTTCGTGAACTTCCTCCTAGAAGTGTATGCCGTCGCACGCCTCGGCTTCCATTACGCGGTCGTGTGGGATCTCCGTCACCCCGGTCTCCGCCGCGTGGGCCAGCTCATGTTTCCCATCATGTTCGGCGTCGGCCTCGGGCAGCTGAACCTGGTAGTCAACCAGACATTTTTTGGGTCGTTGCTGGCCGCCGGCACCATCAATGCGCTTAATCTCGCGAGTCGGGTCATGATGGTGCCGGTGAGCCTCGCCGCCTCGCTGGCCATTGCCATCCTGCCCAACCTGGCGGAAGTGGCCGCCGCCGGTGATCACCAAGCCTTTTACCGCTATCTTTCAGGCGCGATGCGGGTGGTGATCTTCGTATCGGTGCCCGCCACGATCGGGTTCTGGCTCGTCCGTACGCCGCTCATTGCGGTCATGTTCCAGCACGGCCGCTTCACCGGCCACGATGTGAGCGTCACCGCCGCCGCGCTGGGCTTCTATGTCATGGGAATCCTGCCCTATGGCGCTATGGAAGTGATCGTGCGGGGATTCTACGCCTACAACGACACCCGGACGCCGGTGTGGATCGGCGCCGTGGCGCTAATCGTGGGATTCCTGTCCAGCCTCCTCCTGATGCGGCCCATGCAGCAGGCCGGGCTGGCCCTCGCCTACTCGATCACGGGGTGGACGAATTTGCTGCTCCTCATGTATATGCTGCGCAGGCGCTTTGGACCCATTGGCGCCACCCGGATGCTGAGGACAGGCATCCGCACCCTCCTGGCCGCTCTGGTGATGGCCATCGGCGTGGCCATGACCCACGTGCTGGTCGTGGCCTGGACCCGGTCGGCGCACGCCGCTCCGCGCATCGTGGCGCTGGTGCTCATGGTGGGAGTGGGCGCCGCCCTCTTTGCCCTGGCCTCCCGGCGCTTTCACGTGGAAGAATACGACCTGATTGTCTCTCGGATGTTCCGGCGACGACTTGCCCGCTAGAGCGGCCGCTCCATTTCCAGCCGGATCACTTCATACCCCACGCGCCGGTAAAGAGCGACCGCGCCCTGGTTGCTGTCCGTCACGAAGAGCCGGGCATAATTCACCCCGGAGGCCGACAGATGCTGGTGAGCCGCGTCCATAAGCCGCTCGCCCAGGCGGCGGCCCCGATAACCGGGCCGGAGATACACCTGATCCACCGATCCGAAGAGGCCCTGCAGGTCCATCCGAATCACCGTCCAGATGAAGCCCGCCACCTGGCCGCCGTCATCAAGCACGAAAAGCTGGTGTTCGTACGGGCGTCGGGCCGCCTGACGCAGGCGCGCGCCCTGTTCGGCCAGGAACTGGGGCGTGCACACGAAGCGGGGAAAGTTGAGGGAATAGAGATCGCACTGGGCATCCAGCACCGCTCTGAAATCCGTGCTGGGCCGGTAGGGCCGGACCTGTATTTCCTCCATCTGCATGTGACCGCCTCCGACGCGCCGCTGTCGTCCCTATTGTACCAAGGGGGCTCATTCGCTCCGGTCCTGTACGACGCGTGTTCGCACCACTCTGGGTCATCCGGCCCTGAGGACGTGGGCCAGATGGCCCTGTCCTTCCGGCCTCAGTTCCCAGTCCTTTTAATTAGGGGATCAGTACCGGGCATCTGTTCTCCGTCCATCGCGGCATCCATCAACTCCACCATGTCAGGGAGGACCCATGGAGGACGACGAGCGCACGTTGACGTTTTTGGCCCGGCTCGACGCGGGCGACAAAGTCGAAGCGGACGACTGGATGCCGGAGGCGTACCGGAACGAGCTCATCCGGCTTATCACCCTGCACGGGGTCAGCGAGATCATGGGCACCCTGCCGGAAAAGGAGTGGGTGCCGCGGGCGCCGACGCTGTATCGGAAGCTCGCCCTCATGGCCAAGGTCCAGGATGAGGCGGGGCACGGGCAGATCCTGATCCGGGTCGCCGAAGACTTGATGGCCCCGTACGGCCGGGACCGCGAAGACATCATGGCGGACCTCTTCGCCGGCCGCCAGAAGTTTCACAACGTCTTTCATCTGGCGGTGCCGACCTGGGCCGATGCCGGCCTCATCGGCTGGCTCGTAGACGGAGCCGCCATCATCACCCAGGGCATGCTCCTGTCGGGCTCGTACGCCCCCTATACGCGGGCCCTGCGCCGCATCGTGGAGGAAGAAGGCTTCCACATCCAGCATGGGGAGAGCATCTGCATGGCGCTGGCCGAGGGGACCCGCGCCCAGCGTGCCATGTTTCAGGATGCGTTGAACCGCTGGTGGCCCGCGCTCATGATGTTTTTCGGGCCGCCGGAAGTGGGGTCGCCCACCTCGCATCAGGCGGCCGCGCTGCGCTTTCACATCCGCACCAAGAGCAACGAGGAACTGCGCCAGCGCTACCTTGCCAAGTACGTGCCCCGCATCAGAGCGCTCGGATTTACCATCCCCGACCCCACTCTCACACAGGATCCGGTCAGCAAACGGTGGTCCTACGCCCAGCCGGACTGGAATCTCTGGCGCGCCATCATCACCAATCACGGCCCGCGTTCGTCCGCGCGTCTGCAGCTGC
>JBMFXK010000334.1:0-3611 GCA_049964315.1 Clostridia bacterium
CCCCGTGGCGGGCTACAATCACGCCCGCGCGGGGCGACGGGATCTCCACCACCGCCTTGTCGGTCTGCATCTCGCACAGCGGCTGGTCCAGGGCGACGGTGTCGCCCACCGCGACCAGCCAGCGGACGATCTCACCCTCGGTGATGCCCTCGCCCACATCCGGGAACTTGAACTCAAACGCCATCAACGCCTACCTCCGCTTCCCAGGCTCCACGTGCCATGTGCCCTAATCCTGCAGCGTGCGCCGGATCGCCTGCACGAGGCGCTCCGGCGTGGGGAGGTACATGTCCTCCCACGCGTAGGGGGGATAGGGGACGTCGGGGCCGGCCACGCGCGCCACCGGGGCTTCCAGCGACCAGAAGGCGGTCTCCTGGATGATGGCCGCCACCTCGCCGCCGAGGCCTGCCGTGAGCGGCGCCTCCTGCAGGACCACGGCGCGGCCGGTCTTGTTGACCGAACGCGCGATGGTGTCGCGGTCGAGGGGAAACAGACTGCGGAGGTCCAGCACCTCGACCGAGGCTTCGCCCGCCAGGGACTCGGCCGCGCGCTCGGCCACGGCCACCATGTTGCCCCAGGTCACCACGCTTACGTCACTCCCCTCCCGCACGATGCGCGCCGAGCCGATGGGCACGACGTACGCCTCCGCGGGCACCTCCTGGCGTCCCATCCGGTACAGCCGGATGGGCTCCATGAAGACGACCGGGTCGGGATCGTGGAGCGCCGCATACAGGAGACCCTTGGCGTCGTAGGGAGTGCTGGGCACCACCACTTTGAGCCCGGGGGTGTGGACCAGGTAGGCTTCGGCCGAGTCGGCGTGCTGCTCGGGAGCACGGATCCCGCCCCCGTACGGCACCCGTACGACGAGCGGCACCCGGATCTGACCCCCGCTGCGCGCCGCCATGCGGCCGCCGTGGGAGATGAGCTGGTCGAGCCCGGGATAGAGGAAGCCCATGAACTGAATCTCGGCGATCGGGCGCAGGCCCCCGATGGCCAGCCCGATGCTGGTGCCGATGATGCCGCTCTCGGCAAGCGGCGTGTCCATCACCCGGTCGCCGCCGTACTTATCGAAGAGCCCGTCCGTGGCCCGGAAAACGCCGCCGTTCTTGCCCACATCCTCGCCCAGCACCACCACCCGCTCGTCGCTGGCCAGCATGGCGTCCAGGGTGGAGTTCACGGCCTGGATCAGGTTCATCTCAGGCATCGGCGCTGGCCTCCTCGATGGCCCGGAGTTCGTCTTCCAGCACGGCCGGCATCGTCTGGTACACGTGCTCGAACATGCCGCGCGGCTTGACCATGGGCACCGCTTCGGCCGCCTCCACCGCCTGCTGGACGCGGGCGCGCGCCTCGTCGGCCCAGCCGATCAGCTCGGCCTCGGTCGCCAGATTCCGGTCCAGGAGGTACCCGCCCAGCTTCAGCAGGGGATCCCGATGCGTCTTCCAGTCCTCAAACTCCTCGGCCGGGCGGTAACGGGTGGGATCGTCCGCCGTGGTATGGGGTCCGAGCCGGTAGGTCACGGCCTCCACCAGGGTCGGCCCTTCCCCGGCGCGGGCGCGCGCGGCCGCATCGCTCACCACCTGGTGGACGGCCAGCGCATCGTTGCCGTCCACCCGCGCCCCGGTGACGCCGTACGCCACCGCCTTTTGGGCCAGGGTTTCCGACGCCGTCTGCTTTTCGCGCGGGACTGAGATGGCCCAGCCGTTGTTCTGGCAGAAAAAAATAACCGGCGCCTGGTAGACGCCGGCAAAGTTGACCGCCTCGTGAAAGTCGCCCTCGGAGGTGGCGCCGTCACCAAAATAGGTAATGGCGATGTCGTCCCGGCCGAGCCGCCGGCTTGCCAGGGCGAGGCCCACCGCATGCGGCAGTTGGGTGGCAATCGGGATGGAGGTGGGCAGCGCCTTCACCGCGGTGGACAGGCTGGATGTGCGCCCCATCGCAAACAGCAGGATGTTTTCCATGGGCACCCCGTGCACGAAGAGCGCGCCGTGGTCCCGATACGAGGGGACGATCCAGTCGCTGCGGCGGACGGCGTGCGTGCTGCCAATCTCGGACGCCTCCTGACCCAGCGACGGGGGGAAGGTGCCGATGCGCCCCTGCCTCTGCAGGTTGATGGCCCGTTCATCAAAGGACCGGAGCAGGATCATGTCGCGGTACAGTGTGACCGCCAGCTCCGGATCGACTTTCTTGTCCCGCTTGGTCCCGAGCACCTGGACCAGAGGCCAGTCCATCCGTCTCCGCCTCCCTGTGGGATTTTCCGCAAACATTCCGCACCCACGTTAGCATATAGGAAATGGCGATGCGCACCGATCCGCCGTCTTCAGGCAGTGCCATGCGAGCCGCCGCGAGGCCGCAGGAACCAGACGCCGCGCGGTTAAATCTTCGAGCGTGATTCTAAAGCAGGAGGCGTTCACATGCCCCGCATCACCCTGAGCCTCTGTCTCATCGTGAAAGACGAGGAAGAGACCCTGCCGTCCTGCCTCGGCTCGGTCCGGGACCTGGTGGACGAATGCGTGGTGTTGGATACGGGCTCCACCGACCGCACGATCGCGGTGGCCCGGAGCTTCGACTGCCGGGTGTTCGAGGACGTCTGGACGGACGACTTCTCCCGCGCCCGCAACGCCTCGTTCTCGCATGCGACCGGGGACTTTATCTTCTGGCTCGACGCCGATGACGTGCTGCTGGCGGCCGATCGGGAGCGCTTTAGGGCCTTCCGCAGGACGCTTCGGGCCACCGCCGCGGGTTTCACCATGGTGTACGACTACGCCCAGGACGCGAACGGGGCATCCATCCTGCGCTTCCGCCTGCCGCGGGTGGTGCGCCGCAGCGCCGGCTTCCGGTGGGTGGGCCGGGTCCACGAGTACCTCGACGGCCCGGGCCCGCTTGAATCCGCTGACGTCATCGTGACCCACAACCGGACCCGCTCTTCCGGAGACCGCAACCTGCGCATTTACCGGAGCATGGTGCAGAACGGGGAGACGTTCAGCCCCCGCGACCGCCTCTACTTCGCGAACGAACTTGCCGACCATCACTTGTGGGATGAGGCCATCCCCCTCTACCAGTCCAGTGCCGACGATGCGGGTCTGTGGCTGGAAGACCGCCTGTGGGCGCTTAACCGGCTGGCCGAGGCGTATGAGGCCCAGGGCGACCGGGACGCCATGCGCCGGGTCGTGATGCGCGGGTTTGACTGGGACGCCCCGCGGCCGGAAGCGTGCTGTCGGCTCGGCTATGACGCCCTCCAGCAGGGACAGCCTCGGGCGGCTGCGGCGTGGTACGACATGGCCATCCGGTGGGCTCCGGCGGAAACCGGCGGCTTTCGCATCGAGGCGTGTCACACCTGGCTGCCGCATCTGCAGCTCGCCGTGTGTCTGAGCGCCCTCGGTGAGCTTTCACGTGCCTGCTGGCACAACGAACAGGCCGCGCGGTGGGTGCCGGAGGACCCCAACGTGCGCCACAACCGCGCCTGGTTCCAAAGTCAGGGACTGGATCCCGCCGCGATTGCGGGGCTCCCGGCCGAACCCGCCTGACCCCCAGCTTGCACGAAGATCGGGACGACCTGAGGCATGTCGGCTGAGACCGTACGAGGACCTGTCCCACAAATGCCACCGTGCGGAACG
>JBMFXK010000335.1:0-3571 GCA_049964315.1 Clostridia bacterium
AGGTTCAGATCGTAGACACCCCGAATGGGGGACGACAATCTCACCCATCGAGGGGTGGATGTTAGTCTAGATTTCGGACACCGCGAATGGGGGATCCCCTACCATCAATCCATTCGAGGTGAACATGGTGCCGGGACTACGATAGAGTGAAGAGTTTAAGCCGCAAGCCCTGGCCTGGGTGGCGCGGAAGGACAAGCCGGCGACGCAGATCGCCCAGGAACTCGGCATCCCCCGCAAGACGCTCTACAAGTGGATGGAGGCCGCCCGGCAGCATCCCGGCGAGCCCTTTGTCGGCCGTGGACGGCTGCGGGCAGAGGATCAGCAGTGGCGGGACCTCCAACGGCAGGTGCGCAACCTGCAAGAGGAGAACGCGATCGTAAAAAAAGCGGTGCGCCTCGTCACCAGCGACCCGAAGTGAAATACCGGTTCATCCAGGATCATCGCTGCCCCTTCTCGGTCACGAAGAGGTGCGACGTGCTTCAGGTCTCTCGCAGCGGGTTTTATGCGTGGTGCGATCGTCCCGTGAGCCCCACCCGGGCGCGGCGGCAGACCCGCATCGCCCAGATCCAGGCCGTGTTCGAGCAATCGAGCCGGCGGTATGGGAGCCCGAAGATTACCGCACAGCTCCGACGGGTGGGCGACCGGATTAGCCGCCAGACCGTGGCCCGCCTGATGGCGCAGCACGGGTGGCGATCGCGCGTGGTGCGGCGCTATAAAGCCACCACCAATTCGCGCCATCCCTTTCCGGTGGCGGACAACGTGTTGGCCCAACAGTTCGTGGCCACCCAGCCGCATCCGGTCTGGATGGCGGCTATCCCGGATGTCCCGACCGGTGAGGGCTGGTTGTCTGGGGCGAGCCTCGAGGACCTCTACCCGCGTAAGATCGGGGGCGGGGCGGCGGGCGCCCGGATGACGCAGGACCGCGTCCTCGCCGCGCTCGACCAGGCGGTGAGGCGCTATCGCCCGGCGGCCGGAGTCCTCCACCACTCGGACCGCGGCAGCCACTATGCGGGCCATGCCTATCAGGCCCGGTTGGCTCGGTATCACATGACCGGGAGCATGAGCCGCCAGGGCAACTGCTGGGACAATGCCTGTATCGAGTCCTGGCACAGCCTGTTGAAGACAGAGTGTGTGTACCGGCACCACTTTCGGACCCGGGCCGAAGCCACGGCGACGATCTTCGAGTATATCGAGATCTTCGATAACCGGCAGCGGTTGCAGGGCGCCCTCGGCTACCGGACGCCGGCGGAAGTCGAAGCGGAGAGCATAGCCTAGTCTCGACCCATTTCGGGGTGTCTAAATTCTTGACTCAGATCCAATCACCCGCTGACCCGGGGAGTTGGCCATGTAGGTGACATCCCACTTCACTGGCCTTAACCGGAGATATGCTGCCAGAGGATGACCGGGCGCGATCAACTGCAGTGACACGCCGTGCCGAGCATTCTCGGTTTGCACTCCCCAATGTGCCAGCACGGATAAATTTCGAACGGCCTGCATGGGCCTAAAGTTTTCGTCCGGTTTGCCCAGTGCTCGATATAAGCTCGCTTCCGTCGGGCTTAGTCCCCGGGGGATCCGGTAGTAAAGCGCCGAGCCCTCAGCCGGGAGCACAAGCAACCGGCCTGGTGCCAACCGAATTAGTTGGGACGCTACGTCCTCGACTTTCTCGTGAATTAACTCGCCTGCTTGCCATTCATGGTCCCAAACGCGGATCCCGTTTTCTGTGTACCTTTTCCAGCTCGGATGAAGAATACCACCCCAGAGCTCAGGTTTTAAGACAATCAGGTCGTAGTCCGTGAGAGTGCCAGCTTCGTCAAGTGGTGAAGAAACAACCTCCACACGTGGGGGTACATTCCACCCGAGGTCCGGGACACCTGCCAATAAGATGTACATTAGTTTCGCACTCCTCCAATCAATTGGAGTATACATAAGGGCCCGGCCCTCCCTTAACCGGAGAAGAAGCGCCGGCTCGTTGGTGCCTGTAGAGATGCTCAGTCCTACCGCGCGGTGGAGGCGGGGCTTTTTTCGCGGTGTTTGGCAGGACGACCCGTGCCTCCCAGCGTCGTCTCCTGGTGCGATAGGGGGGATGGTCCAATTTCACACCCGGTCGCGCGAGGCTGCGATGGGACACGACGTGTGCACTCACGGTGCTAGTATGGGGGGAGGACGCACGCAGGGCTGCCGTACGGTGTACGGGGGTCGGCACGTTGCCGATGGTTGCGCCTTCAGGGAGGTCCGGCTGATGGCGGGAGACGGGGAACGGATCGTCATGGATCCGGGGGTGCGCGGGGGAAAGCCGATTATCCGCGGCACCCGGATCACGGTGTCCGACATTCTGGAGTACCTCGCCGGGGGCATGACGGTCGAGGAGATCCTCCACGACTTCCCGGACCTGCACGAGGAGGACATTCGCTCGGTCCTCCGGTTTGCGGCCGACCGCGAACGCCGCCTCTTTATGCCGGTGTGATGCAACTCCTCTTCGACGAGAACCTCTCCCCGCGGTTGGTGACGGACTTGGCGGACATGTACCCGAACTCGATTCACGTCCGGGATGTGGGCTTGACCGGAGCCACCGACGCCGCGATCTGGGCCTATGCGCGGGATCACAGGTTTCTGATCGTCTCCAAAGATACGGACTTCTATCAACGGAGCGTCTTGTACGGTCCCCCGCCGAAGGTCGTCGGCGTTCGCGTGGGAAATTCCTCCACGCGTGCCATCGCGGACCTCTTGCGCGTCGCCGCTCCGGTGCTCCATCGTTTTGCCGCCGACGCAGACAGCGGCTTTCTCCCCCTCCCCCTGTCAATGGACCCGAGATAGCCGATCCTTTCCGAGCATCGCGGCCTTCACGTGTGCCCCCGCCCGCCACTTCGCAGAGAGGCGGGCGCTTTTTTTATGACATCACGGCATGAGGATCTGCGCCCCCCGGCTGCGGCGCGCCCGGGGCTCCGACCGGGGCCCAGACCGTATGTGGTTCGCCGGGGGCCTCCTGTCGGCCTGTTTTGTAGCAGAAGGCGGTGACAGCCATGAACGATTGGCGGCGCTCCGCGTGGATGTCCTGGGTGTTGGTCGCGGTGATTGTGGTCTGCCCGATTCTGGGGTTCCTGATCCCGATGGGCGTGGAGCATCCGGGCGCGGCGGCTTACGGCCTGGGGCTGGGCGGGTTCGTGGGCGGGATCGTCTGGGCTCGCGAAAGCAACGCGCGCGGATGACCGGTGCGACGGATAGTCAGCAAAGGCCGAAGGAGGTGCGGCGATGATGCAGGTGCAGTGGGAGCGCTATCCCAACGGTCGCGTGGCCGTGCAGCTGGTGGATGAGGAGGGGCCGGTCGCGACCGCCACGGTGAATCTGCCCGAGGCGGACCTTGGATCGGACGAGGTGTGCATCAAGGACTACGCGGAGAACGCCGGGGTGTTGGACCTCCTGGTGCTCATGGGGGTGGTGGCGCCCACGGGCCGGCGGATCCCGACGGGCTTCGTGGACGTGCCCGTGGCGCGGCTGTTGGTCGCGCCCGGGGAGTAGCCGCCGATGGTCACGCGGCATTGGCGTGGGATGGTCTGGGTCGCGTTCCTGCTCG
>JBMFXK010000336.1:0-3569 GCA_049964315.1 Clostridia bacterium
CGAGCGCGTCCTAATCGGTCGAGATCTTCCTCCTGTGCAGTTGTGAGGGATCCCTGCTCTGGCAAAGGTTGTACCTTGACCGAGCCGGATGCCCTTGATATCCTGAGTAGGTCGCGAGTGAGCCAAACGGCTCCGGTGACGCAAGTTTGAGCGGTGATCATAGCGATGAGGTTCGACCCGTTCCCCTTCGAGCACGGAAGTCCCCCTCGTCAGCGCCGGAGATAGTGAGGGCCAACGCCCTCGTGAAAGACGGTCGTTGCCGCTCAATATTTAAGAGGAGCTCCGCAAGGGCTCCTCTTCGTTTTGCGCGCGGCCAGGACAGACTGTTGGCGCGGCGGGTCCCGTGGTATATTAAGGGCACTCCATTGAAGTGAGGGACAGTCATGTTCCGGGACCTTGACTTAAGTGGCGTCTTTACGAAGACGTACCTCTGGTCGTTGCTCTTCATGGCCATAATCTCCGTGGGTGGATTGATTCTGGCGGTGTCCATCAGTCCTAAGTGAGCTTCGGCCGGCCCGGACTTCCGGGCCCTTTTTGTTGGGAACCACAGAGATGGCGCACCGCCTGGCGCAGCGTGTCAGACACCACGGGCGGTTGACAGCGAGCGACGGCCTCCGCGGCATCCACCCACATCCACCTATCGTGTTCGACGTCATGGAGAGTCGGCACCGTATCGGGCGGAGCCTCGGCGCGATATTTGGTCCACGTGCCGGTGTCGAAGGGCGCCGGGCTAAACGGGAGTCTCAGTCCCGCCTCCTCGAAGAGTTCACGGCTGGCCGCGTCCTCAATCCGCTCACCGGGATTGCGCGCTCCCGCAGGCGGAGTCCACAATCGCCGTCCTCGACGCCAGGCGCCGTCCGGTGCAGAGTCAGGAAGGAGAGGCCGGGAGCGCGGCGGAACACGATGATGCAGGCGCCAAACGGCGGTTCCAAGCTTATCAACTGCCCGTGCCAGGACCCGCTCCACCACCTGGCCCCCAGCGGCCGCCCTCGGCCGCCGCTGTTCGTGTCGGCTGCCTTCTCCACAGCTGACAGCGAAACAATTCGCGGAAGCCGGCCCTGAACGACGACAGCGCCACGCGCGTGGCCCCCGCCGCACCTGCCCGCTGCATCAGCCACGATGTGACGAAAGTCCCGATGCCCTGCTGTCTCCATGTGGGCCGGGTTGCCAGGAAGGAGATGCCGGCCACCCGGTCGGCATGAACAGGCATCCGCACGTGTAGAACCTCCGCCCGCATCTCTCATCTCCTGCAGGAATGCGTGGACGGTGCGTTTGACTGCGCAGGGCGCTGCCTCTTCTGACATACTCACCGTCCTTGTGCTTGCCGCGACTGGGCCGGATGCGGGGTGGCAGGAGAGCGGAGCCGGTCTTGCGCGATCCTGCCGGGCCAGGATGCCGGCGCCGCTGCGGCCCGGCATCCAAGCCCCGCCCGTCTATCCATCCGCCCCGCCGGCCCCGGACAACGGCCAGACGCCCCGTGCCTCATAGCGGGCGCCGGTCGGAAGGAGAGTGCTCTCGTAAAGCACCAGCTGGTCGAGGCGTGCGGCCGCGCTCGCAGTCACTTGCGGCAGCCGGGGCGCTGAGTCTGCCTGGTCCACACGCAGCAGCGTGACATGAGGACGAAATGCGCGGTCATCGATGACGTGAAGGTACTCCGTCAATACGGCCCGAATCTGCGCCAGAATGTCGCCGCCATCGTCCAGTTCGGCTGCCACCACGCGCGGTTGCCGACTGGATGGGAAAGTGGTCAATCCCCGCACGTGGACGAGTGCGGGACGGCCCGCCCGCGCGGCGGCCGCCCCTGCGTGCAGGAGGTCCGGCAGAAGTTCCGGCGCGGTGGCGCCCAGAAACAGCAGCGTGACATGCCATCCCGTGCGCTCTGTAAAGCGGCCTTTCCAACCCGCACGGCGAAGCCGCATCTGGCCCTCGGCCAGCGAGGACACGATGCTTTCGGGGAGCGGGCAAGCATAGAAGAGACGGGGATCCGGCATTGCGCCTCCTGCTTTCCGCGGTGTCACATGCGCCTCTTTTCCACATCGGGCCGCTCGTGCCTGCCAGAAGCAGGGAACAGGAGCTTTGACGACCGATCGGGAATGTTTCCAGGCTATGGCGATCCGTAATCGGCGGCAATTCGCGCGCGGAGCGATGAGAACCCCATGACTCAACCGACACGGCGCCGGGCGCTATGGATTGGCATCGTCGGCTCCCTGGCTCTGACGGCGCTCGGTGTCCTGCGCGCCTGGCCCCCAAAAAGCGTGCTCAATCGCGCGGGGGACCCGGTCTTCCACTACTGGCCCTGGTCGTATGCGCACTATGCATACAGCGACATCGTCGGGGTGTACGCGAACCATGGTCTGGCGCACCATCTCATCCCATACCTGCAGCACCGCTTCGAGTACCCGCCAGTCATGGCGTTTCTCATCTGGTTGACGTCGTTCGGGCCGGGACTCGCCGGCTATCTCTGGCTCAACATCGTGCTGCTGGCGGCAGCACTGACCGGCACGATCGTGATCCTGCGGCGTGTACGTGGAGACCGGGACCTCCTGCTGTGGGCGCTGTGCCCCATCCTCGCCCTGTTCGTCATTTACAACTGGGACGTCATCGGCATCCTGACATACGCCCTGGGGGTGCTGGCATACGTTCGCGGCCGGCCGGTGCTGTCCGGCCTCTATGTCGGCATCGGAATCTCCACCAAACTCTTTCCCGTCGTCCTGCTGCCCTATCTGGCGGCAGAGCTGTGGCGACGGGGCGAGCGGCGGCACGCGGCATCGTTATTGGTGGCGGCGATGGGAAGCTTCCTGATCCTGAACGTGCCTCCGGCGCTGAAAGACTTTAACGGGTGGAGCTGGTTCTGGCGCTACAACGCCATCCGCCTGCCCGACCCGGGCTTCTGGCAGTGGGTGTACGCGAACCACTGGCTCTCGGTCGCCGGCATTGACAAGGTAACACTGGGGCTGACGGTGGTGGGTGGTGTGGTCCTGCTGCGGGCCGTCTGGCGGGGATCGCTGGAAGCACTCCCAGCCGCCGGATATGCGCTTGTCTGGTGGCTCCTGGTCAACAAGACGCACTCTCCTCAGTACGTGATCTGGGCCATTTACGCGCTCGTGGTGGCGGGTGCCCTCAACCGACCGGGTTACTGGCTCATGACGGTGAGCGGTGCGTTGCAGTTCGGGCTTGCAATGACCTGGCTGACCGTCGCCAACCAGCATTCACCCTGGCTGCCGGTTTTCTCCAACGTCATCGCGCCGGTGCTGGCCGCCTTTCAGGCCTTCGCATATCTGGCGGCGCTCAAGGATGTGCCGGGCGCCCTTCGCGCCCCGCCCGCTCCCGGTATAGAGTCGGACCTGGCCGCCCGTTTGCACGGCTCCTGAACCAAGCGCGCTTGACCCGCGGCCCGCGATGTGGGAGATCCCGTGATCTCCCCGGCAGAACCGGCCGGAGCGGCAGATACTCTATCATGGCGGACGAATGGTTCTCGGATTGGGAAATGACGAGGCTGTGGCTTTTCAGCCATGGAACTTAATCGTATTGAGGCCCTTGTCTCACCGGACAACGCGAGATCGCGGACC
>JBMFXK010000337.1:0-3546 GCA_049964315.1 Clostridia bacterium
CCCATCGCCACGGGCGGGTCGAATGGGTGCGCGCGGGGATTATTCCACATGCAGTAGATTCGCGGGTTCGTAATGCAATATTTTGTAGGATGGAGCGTACTGGCGCCAGATTTTGTCGATCGAGGAAACGGCACCCCGGTGGTCAGAAGGGAAGAGTCTGATGGCCTCGTCGATCCTGAATTTCCTGGCCCAGAGGATGTCCGTGTCGCATCAGGCGGCCGATGCCATCACCAACCACCGGACCAACGATGAGACCCCCAACTTCCAGCCGCAGACCCTGTCGTTTCAGCGGGCCCTGGCAGCGGCCTCACAGAACGGCACGCCGGTCTTCGCCGCCACCGGATTCACGAGTCATGCCACCCAGATCCGGGCGCTCGCAGAAGGGCAGGCGCTTTAATGTCCAAGGGCTGGTGGTCGGCATGACCCCGCCCGTGCTGCGCCTCTTCGAACTGCGGGGCGACGCCGCCTGCGCCGCCCTGGTGCGCGAGGAAGAGCGGCTGCAGGCCTGGCGGCGCACCCATGAGTTTCGCGTCTCCCGCGAGATTGAGGACATGATGGTCCGCCGGCGGGAGCGCGGCGTATGAAGACCGCTGAACCCGGCCGTAACCAGCCTATCTGGCTGAAACATGGCGATCGCATGGCGCCGACGCGGGTGCTGCGGCGTGTGAACGCTGTCCTCTATATCCACGCCCTCCGGGAAGGGGAGCGGCACCTGACCCCCGGTCCGGGTCAGGAGGTGGAGATCCGCTTCGAAGAGGGCGGCATCAACTTTTACAGCATTCCGGGCGTCGTGGAAGAGGTGATGGACCCCATTCCCGTCGTCCTCATCCGCATCACCGGGCCCGCACGTCTCGTCGAGCGCCGTGGTGCGCCGCGGGTCAAGATCCTGATCCCGATCGAGTACTCCATGGCCCGCCCGGGCTCGGAGATCTACACCACCACCACTCTGGATCTGTCCTGGGAGGGTCTGCGCTTTCCGGCCGCGTTTCGGGCCTGGCTCGGGCTGGAACTGAAGATGGAGCTCAGGGTGGACGGCGAGAACGTGCCGGTGACGGGCCGCGTGGTGCGGGTGGCTCCGGACCCGGACGACGTGCGCGGCCGCGAAGCCTGGGAGACTGCCGTCCAGTTCATGAACCTGAACCCGGCCGGACGGGCCCGCATCCGTGCCCTGGTGGAGCGGGTGCTCGCGAGCGAGCATCGCCGCCAGCGGAGAGGGGGCGGAGCCGGCTGAGGGTCCCGGTCAGGCGGCTGCCGGCGTAGTCCGAACGAGCGTGCCAGTGGGCCTCAGACGCGAGCCGCCGGGACCAGCGCCGATCAGTAAGGCGATGAACAGCATGTCAATTTCCGCATGCTCGTCATAGGCCGGGCGGACCCATGGAACGTGGACCACCGGGGGACTTGCGGTGCCCCAGGATGGTGACGGCCAGTGGGTGGTAGCGGCGCGCTTGTTGCCGTCAGTGCAGGGCCGCTGGTGGAGCAAATGGAGCCGGCGCGACCAGCGGAGTGGGAGTCGGCGGCGCGGGTGCTGGTAGTCTGGCGGCGAGTGGAACCGCTACCAGCGGTGGTAATGGTTTGGTCATCCTGATGTCGATTAGTTAGACAGCGTCTGCTTTCCCGTGGCCGGGGGCAACGAGCGCATGGGAACAACGTGGTCCAATCGCGAGCGGCGGCCCGGAACGTCCGGAGTTGCAGGATTCGGGAGCCACCCCCAGGGATCTTGACTCGGCACGGCCGGGCCCGGCTCTTCGATATAAGCCTCGCTCCCAAGGTGACGCGCTGCGACCGGTTACCCTCGGGGGCCGATTTCTTCAAGCTGGGCGCCTTAACGACCAATATTTTGACCGCGAGGGATCATGGCTCCCAACACGAGCCGACGCCGGTGAGGACCCTCCGGTCGGGCCTGGGCTGACGATGGGGTGGCGGCGGCTCGAAGGACGCCCCTTTAACGCGCGTTTGCCGCCCTGCTTCATATCATGGCACCACCAGTACTTGGGCGGGGGCGCAGCCATGGACGACGAGCGGGACCCACTGGACACGATCCGCGAAATCTTAAACGCGAACCCGAAACCGCTGGGGTACCGGATCATGTCGGTGGGCGCCTTGAGCCGCGCGTCGGGACTCCCTGCGGAAGAGGTACTGGCCGTGCTGGACCGGCATCTGCGAGAGTTCCGTCAGTCCCCCCTGTCAGTTGCCCTGGGCGAGCCCGTGTATGCCCTCCAAGCGGCCAGGGTCCACTGGCGCGAACGTTGGGCACTCCTCCGCTGGTACATGGGGCTGCCATTCGGCTGGATTAACCGGAGCTGAATCATGAGCGTCTTCTGGCTCGGTTTCTTGGGGGCCCTGGTGGCACCGTTTCTCGAGATCTGGGGCCTTCGCAAGCAGGCGCCCAAGGACTGGCCGCACTACCTCCGGAGCTGGAGCTTCTGGGGCCTGACCGCGGCGATGGCCGTGGCGGGCGGCGTCGTCGCCCTCGGCTACCAGATCGTCTATCCCGACAGCCAGCCCGGCACGCTCATGTATCTGCAGATCGGAGCCTCCACCCCGCTCATATTGAGTGCGTTTCTCACCAAGGCCTCGTCTATCGTGGACCACCCGGACAGCGCCGGCATCCGTCTATGACCCTCAGGCAGCATTGCCCGGCATGCGCGCTGGTCGGTGCGCATTCGACGCCCGCTGGGCGTCGACGGTGTAAGCTCATGGTACCGGGGGCTCGAACGTGTCGTGGATAGGCCTCCGATGGCATGTTGCCCGGCTTTGTGTGCGTTCCATGCGCTACAAGACGCAGTACCGCCGACGGGACGCCGGGGACTCGCACAGCACGCTGACGGAGGTAGCTGGTGGCGCGATGGTCCGCCTCGGCTCTGAGCCTCACGGTGGCCAGCCTCGCTCTGGCGCTGGTCTTTGCATACAACGGGGTCCTGCTGGACCTTGGCTTTAAACTCGGCCACGCCCACCTCTGGCGCCTCGACGGCTTCATCGTCGAAGCCGCGTTTGTCGGGCTCGCCCTCTCGCCGCCCGGCCAGTCGGTCGTGGGCTACTTGATTGGTTTCAGGCGTCTGACTCCGCCCGAAACGGAGATGCTGACGGGAGACCTGGGCCGCGTTGAGCAGCGGATCGGCATGGCACCGCCGCTCCGCCTCCACGTCATCCGGCGTCCGGACGTGAACGCGCTGGTCCTGGGCACCCGTCATCTGGCTGTCACGCAAGGGTACTTCCGCCTGCCATCCCGATCGCGCGAAGCGATTCTAGCGCACGAGCTGGGCCACGCCGCAGGCCGCCATGCGGTGCTGACCCTCTCCATGACGGCCATGAGCACGGTGGGCAACTGGGTTGGCTTCGTGGTGACCACCGTCGCCACGGCACTCGTAGCCGCTGCCTCCCTCCACCGTGTACGCGGGCGAAGCGCCAGCACCCACGTGCTGCTGGCGGGGGTTCTGGGCATCGTCATGCTGCTGCACTATCTGCTGATGGGGATCGTCTGGGCCGGTTTCGCTATCCAGGTGCGGCGCATGGAGTACGAGGCGGACCGGTTTGCGGCCCGCCATG